>JBGTBZ010000181.1:0-2010 GCA_041749155.1 Phycisphaerae bacterium | reverse complement strand
AAAGTCAGCAGCGCCCTGCACGCCCTCGGGAGACATCTCAACCTCGAGCACAACAGCAGGTCCGTCTGATGTGACGTTTTCTTGCGGATGTCTTAGAAGCGGCCCACTCACGGCCCCGGTCCCGCTGACCTCTGGTCCGGCGGCGGGGTTCGGCCCCGGACCTGCGCCGGGGATCGGGTCCGACCCCGATCGGGGTTCGGCCCGGGACAGCCGCGGGGGGTGCCGATGAGCCGGCGGGGGGATCGCCACCGGACCCCCGGGGGGATCGAACCTGCCGCCTCCACCTCGCTTCGCCTTTGCCGCGGACTGGGTTGGCCTGGCAGCCTCTCCTGACGGATGCGATTCGGGGATAAGAAGCTGGTAGACGTTCGTCCGATTGGTGCCATCCGGAGCCACCCCTCCCGGGCTGACGATGGCAATCAGTCGGGCTTCCTGGAGTGACTTCAGGCCTCGCTTCACGCTGCTGCGGGACAACCCGGTAAGCCGCATGAGCGCCGCCAGCCCGATTCGCACGCGAAACCCATCCCGGCCATCTGCGCATCGCACAAATGGAACGTAAACCGCGCGCCCTGCTTCGCTTAGCGACGCCCAAGCCCCCCCGTCGATCACCCGGTTAAAGAGTTTGGCGAATCCACCCGGAATGACAGCGTGCCCGCCGGCATCCGCTGGTGGTGACGCTTGGCCGATCGTGACCGAGACGGGCTCGGGGCCTGTCTCGACGGCGATGTGATGTGTATGGCGGTGCTTCGGCGACTCCGCGGCGGGGTCGTGGGCCATCCGTGGCCTTCTGTGAGGCGTCGATCTGGGGGCGGATTCCCGCATGTGGAGCTTCGGCGGGCCAGCGGGCACAACAGCTTGTGTAGGACCGGGACATCCATTTCTACCACATCAGGCCAACTGGCTCGAAGCGAACGTCTTTTTCGCGACAATGCGACGCGGTGTCCGGAAGTGGCGTTAGGGCGACAGGTTGGCGTACCGAATATTGCGGAAGTTAAACATGTCTGCCGCGGTATGGTGGCGCGCCGATGGCCGATCCGGAGCTTGAGCGACGCTGCGCGCTTCCCATCGGGATGAAGCTCTTTGTCGCGGCGTTCACGATCCTGCTGGTCGCCGCTTACTCGCGCCACTACGGGCTGGCCAACTTCCTCTGGTTCAGCAATCTGGCCCTGATCCTGGTCACGCTGGGAGTCGTGCTGGAGTCCCGCCTGCCTATCTCGATGGCGGCGGTGGGCGTCTTCCTTCCCGAGGTGGCATGGTCGCTGGACTTCGTGGGGCGGCTTGTGCTGCAGACCCCGGTCTTCGGGATCACCGAGTACTTCTGGGTTGGCGACCGGCCCGGCTGGGTGCGGGCGCTCACGCTCTATCACCTCGCGCTGCCGCCGGCGTTGTGGTGGCTGACGGGACGATTGGGATACGACCGCCGGGCGTTGCCGGCGTGGTGCGCGCTGGCGGGGGTAGTGGTGGTGACCCTGATGCTGGTGGGGGATCCGCAGCGGAACATCAACCGGCTGTGGGGCCTTGGAGCGGAGCCCCAGGAGACGCTGCCGCGCGCACTTTACGTGCTCAGCTGGGCGATCGTCATGCCGCTGGCGATCTGGTGGCCGACGCACCGCCTCTTCGCATGGCAAGCTCAACGGCGAGGACGTTCCACGCCAGCCAGAACAGGCCAATAAGAGCCCCGGCGGCCATGTGGGTGGGCCAATGGGCCCCCAGCCGCAGGCGGCCGGCGACAACGACAGCCGCAATGCTCAACAGGAGCAAAGTCGCGATGCCGCGGTCGAGCTAGTGGGGGGCCGAGCGGATCCAGAACCAGGCAAGCAGGCCGTAGGTCGTGAAGACGAGCAGGATGTGCCCGCTGGGGAAGCTGTGGGCGGCCAAGGCCGCCGCGCCCTCGGCCACGAGGTCGGGCCGCGCGCGGTCCCATAGGGCCCATCCGGTCCAGATCAGGAAGCGCGCCACGACGTAACAGGCCAGCAGGGAAGACGCCCAGAGCACCTGCCCGCCCCGCAG
>JBGTBZ010000180.1:0-2191 GCA_041749155.1 Phycisphaerae bacterium | reverse complement strand
GCCAGCCACACCGACTTCGGTCCGGCCGTCCCCGGCGCGACCACCGTGGTGCGCACGTTGACGATCACGAATCTCGGCCAGCAGGCGCTCAATCTCACCGGCACGCCCCGCGTTGCCGTCAGCGGTACCCACGCCTCCGATTTCGCCGTCACGCTGCCACCCGCCGCGACCGTGGCCGCAAATAATGGCACGACCACCTTCCAGGTCACCTTCACACCCGCGGTCGCGGGCATACGCACCGCGACCCGGAGCATCGCCAGCCACGACGCCGACGAAGCCAGCTTCGATTTCGCGATCACCGGCCGCGGGCTTTCCTACACCACCGACACCGACGCTGACGGTCTCAACGACGCCGCCGAACTTCTGGGTGCCGCGCTCAGCTTCGACTGGCAAGTCAGCCAGCCCGCGCTGGTGCAGGCCTATGCCGGCATGGCCAACGGCGCCGGTCTCTACACCGCCGACCAGGTGCAGACGCTGCACATCGATACACCGCTGATCCAGTCCGCGCCCGACACCGGCGTCTTCACCCTGACCGTCGGCCTCCGTAAATCGACCAACCTCGCCAGCCCCGGCAGCTTTCTGCCTCTCCCCTTCACGAATCCCGGCACCACCATCAACGCCCTAGGCAAGATCGAGTTCCAGTTCACCGTGCCGGACAATGCGGCATTCTTCCGGCTGGAGGCGCCGTAGACGATTTCTACCATGATGCATCGGCACGTGGGCACTTGGGAAAGTTACCCATGTGGGAAAGTTACCTGAACCGCCGCCTTGCGCACGGCCAGTCGTCTCGGAGGTCTCGGGGTCAGTCCTAGATTTCCAGCATTGCGTCGAGCCTCTCCAGCTCCCTTATCAAATCCCTCTCCTCCCGTGCCCGCCGCAGACTCCGCGTCACGCTGCTGACGTGGCCCATCGACAGCCGCTCGGCCAGCCAACCGTTGCTCACGCCCGTCCGTTTCCGCACCATCGCGCAAACCAGAGCCTTCTCTCGCTTCCATTTCGCCCGACCTGCCAGCGCCACCCGACCCTGGGGCAGACCCAATTCCTCAAGCAGCGACTTTACCAACCGCGTCGCCTCCGCCTCGCTCGTCCCGACGTAGCTTTGAGCGAAGGAGGATCGTGTGCGCGCACCGCTCCGCCACTCCCGCTGGCCCGCTGCTTCGGCACCCGGCCCTTGATCGCCGCCGCGAGCTTCTTCCCGAAACCCTCGTCCCCGAGATACCAGCCCCGCCTCAACTCCTTCAGCGCCTCATCCGTCGACACCCCTTCGCGATCCTTTGCCCGCGCCTCAAGATACGGGCCATACGCCTCCGCACCCTTCCGCCCCTCCGCCAACTCGAACGCCCCCAGCACCCGCCCCGTCTCCATCCATTCCGGACCCCGCTTGGCCAGATACACCGGAAAACTGCTCCAGCGATAGCTCCGCAAGGTCTTCCCCGTCGTGCCTCCCACCCAGCCTGATCGAACCGGATTGAGATGGATGTAATCCGCCACGATTCGGAAATACATCCCGCTCCCCTCGCCGTTGACCACCACCGCCTTGCCTGTCGCGCCATAGCCTTGGCGACGGCGGATAGCGCCCTTGGAAGACATGACCCCGCCGCTTCCTTCGCCGGTTCCATGCCTGGGAATGATCCAGCAGCTATGCTGCCATCCTGGGAAGAGCGCCGGAGGAGGCGCGACCAGGACTCATGGTGTGAACGGAGTGAGGACAAATCACCCCCATGAACCACTTCATCCCCTTCACCAGATTCGCCTCAGGAGTTTCGAGCAGCAGGTGAATTCGGCCGAAGGCTTGTAGGCCGAATGGACAAGGCCAAAGGCCGCGGGCGGAGCCCTGAATCGCCGCGCGGGGCGATTCAGTCAAAATGATTGCCCATCAACACCCACGCATGCACCCGCCAGCCGAAGCTCCCGCACACCTCCTCCAAACGCTTCAGTACATCCCGGCGGTCGAAGTCCGATTCGAAAACATCCTTCCCGCCGTCTCCGCGTGCCATCACGCCTGCCCTGCCGTAGCCTCGCGCGAAGGCGGGTGGTAGATCGCGCCAGCGGCTTCGTAGCGGAGGGGGCGGGCCATGGCTGGAAGCTAGCCAATCCAGCCGGAGGACGTCAATGCTTGAAGAACTGGACTGACCCCTTTTACGGCTTTTCCGAGAGGAGTTATGTGAAAAGCCGCCAAAAATCTCCTTCC
>JBGTBZ010000179.1:0-2572 GCA_041749155.1 Phycisphaerae bacterium | reverse complement strand
CTTGACCTCGAACACCCCTTCGGCGAGCTCCAGCACCGAGATGTCATAGGTGCCGCCGCCCAGGTCGAAGACCGCGATCTTCTCTTCCTTCTTCTTGTCGAGCCCGTACGCCAGCGCCGCCGCGGTGGGCTCGTTGATGATCCGCAGCACCTCGAGGCCCGCGACCTTGCCGGCGTCCTTGGTGGCCTGCCGCTGGGCGTCGTTGAAGTACGCGGGGACGGTGATGACGGCACGGTCCACCGTCTGGCCCAGGTAGTCCTCCGCGGTCTGCTTCATCTTCTGCAGGATCATCGCGGAGATCTCGGGCGGGGTGTACCGCTTGCCGCTGATCTCGACCGCCACCAGGCCGTTGGGTCCGTCGAGCACCTTGTAGGGGACCTTCTTGATCTCCTCCTGGATCTCGTTCATCCGGCGGCCCATGAAGCGCTTGATCGAGAAGACTGTATTCTTGGGATTGGTCACGGCCTGACGCTTGGCCACCTGGCCGACCAGGCGCTCACCGTCCTTGGTGAAAGCCACGACCGACGGAGTGGTCCGGCCGCCTTCGGCGTTGGGGATGACGACGGGGTCGCCGCCTTCCATGACCGAGACGACCGAGTTGGTGGTGCCCAAGTCGATGCCGATGATTTTCGACGCCATGTCGACTCCATTCCATTCGTGAAAGCCTCTTGATTGAGGTGCCCTTCTGACACACGGGCAGCGGTTGCCCATGAGAATGGCAATTCCTATACCCCTATTTGCTGCCATATTGGCATGGAAAGGAACCTCGCGACCACGCCACCTGCGGCGTGACCCGTCTCACGACTGAGTGCGGCCGGATTGACTATCGTGGGAGCAGCCCCGTGGACCGGATCAGTCAGGCCGGGTCGCACGTCCTCCACGGGTGCCCGTCGTGAGCGTCGGACACCGACTCTAAGGAGGCGCATCATGCTGTGGACGATCTTCGTGATCCTCCTGGTCCTCTGGTTGCTGGGAGTGGTCACCTCCTACACCGTGGGTGGCTTCATCCACGTGCTGCTGGTCGTGGCAGTCATCCTCGCGGTGATGCAGCTGCTGCAGGGAAGAAGGGCATTGTAGGCAGGGCGGTGAGGCGGCGGGACACGTTCTCGGGTCCCGCTGCCGTGTCGCCCCGCAGTCCTCTACTATTACCGCATGTTCCCCTACCGCGACGACAATCCCACCCTGGCAACGCCGGTCGTCACAGTGGTGCTCATCGGCCTCAACGTAGCCGCCTGGCTGCTGCTGCAGGGCATGGGCGCCGAACCATACCTGTCCAGGTCGGTCTGCGAGCTCGGCCTCATCCCCGGCGAATTCCTCGGACGGATCCAGCCCGGTTTCACCATCCCGCTGGGCCCGGGCGCAACCTGCGTGATGGACGCGGATCGGGAGTGGTACACTCCGCTCAGCTCGATGTTCCTGCACGGCGGGTGGTTTCATCTGATCGGCAACATGTGGTTTCTCTGGCTCTTCGGAAACAACGTCGAGGACTCGATGGGCCATGGGCGCTATTTCGGGTTCTATATCCTGTCGGGCCTCGCCGCGGCGGCGGCCCAGACCTTCGTGAACCCCTCCAGCCCGATTCCGATGGTGGGTGCCTCCGGCGCGATCAGCGGCGTCATGGGCGCCTACGTGGTCCTGTATCCGAGGGTCCGGGTTCACATGCTGGTAGTGCTCGGCTTCTTCATCACTCGCATCGCCGTGCCGGCCTACCTCATGCTGGGCTATTGGTTCCTGCTCCAGCTTCTCGGCGGGCTTCCCAACCTCGGCAACGAGGAGGGCGGTGTCGCGTTCTGGGCCCATGTCGGCGGGTTCGTCGCGGGCGTCGTGCTGATCAAGTTGTTCGCCAAGGGCAATCACGTCCGCGCGCACCAAGCGCAGCACTACCGGCCGCAACGGGTCAGTTGGGAATAGCGCGGACGCGCCAGCGGACGACGCGGTTGAGCAGCAGCGTCAGCGCCGCCAGCGCCGCGGCCGTCACGGCGATTCGATTCCACGACACGTACACGACGCGCGGCAGAAATCCGATCAGCAGCTGCCCCCCGATGATGACGAACATCATCCACGCGAACAGCCCCGCGCTGCTCGACATCTTCTCCTGTGGGCGCGCAAACGGCAGCTGAGGGTTGAAGAGGATGGCGCCCTGGAGTGCGATGTGGCTGACCATCCCCAGCAATCCGGTATGCACGAGCGCATGGCCGAGGTGAGCGGAGCGCCAGGCGTAGAGCGCCGCGACCGCAATCAGGAAGGGCAACAGGAAGTAGACGACGGCGATGTTCTTGAGCGCAACCACCAGCCGGCCCCGATCGGCGTGGGTCACGTCGTAGATCCACGACGCTTTGTACGACTCGCTCGACGAGAACTGCTGGGTCAGGATCGCGGGGAACAGCAGCACCGCGAGCGCAATGAAATCCGGCGTGCCGACGGAGGCAGGCACGAAGGGGTCCGACGCCGGATTGTCGCCGGCGAGCAGGATGTAGAACAGCAGCAGCGGCAGGATGCCGAGCACCCCCATCCGCACTCGCAGGTCGTGCCGGAAGTGCGCGAAGACGAGCAGCGCGACCGCGCGGGCTTC
>JBGTBZ010000178.1:0-3564 GCA_041749155.1 Phycisphaerae bacterium | reverse complement strand
TTCGGCACCCTCGTCTCATGCACCAGCTCGTCGAAGGCATCGACGCTGGCGAGGCAATCGGAGAGGCCGCGCTCGTTGGAGATCTCGAAGACCTTGTGCACACCGGGGCGGCGGAAGTTGGCGTCCACCAGGAGGATCTTGCGGCCGTTGAGGGCCATGCCGGCGGCCAGGTTGCAGGCGACGGTCGTCTTGCCGTCGCCGGGCTGCGGGCTGGTGACCATGATGGTGCGGGTGGTCTCCAGCGGCGCCAGGTGCCCGAGGCGGGCGCGCATGAGCCGGAACTGCTCGGCGGTCATGGAGTGCGGGGCGTTGGCGATGGTGAGCTCGAGCGGATCGCCGGCCTGGGGATCCTGCCGCTCGTCAGGGATCATGCCAAGGACGTTCATGTGCCCGACGCGGGCGATGTCGCGCGGGGACTTGACACTGGTATCCAGCAGCTCACGGAGAAAGGCGATGCCGACAGCGAGGCCGAGCCCCAGCAGCACACAGGCGGCGACGGTCAGGGAAAGCTTGGGGAAAGATGGACTGATCGGCGTAATCGGGCGCACGGCCCAGTTGAGCTGCTCGTCGGGCCGCTGCTGCACAGTTGCCTGAAGCACAGCGATCCGCTGGTTCATGTCGTTGAGCGCCTCGCGGGCGGAACGAAGCTCCTCTCGCTTGGCGTCGATCTGGGCCCGGGTCTGCGAGACGGCGGTCAGGGTCGTATTCAGCTCGGCAAGCTGGTTGGTCAGCGCCTTGGCATTGTCCTCGGCGGCGGCAACAGTGCCGGAGAGCGAGTTGATCAGGTCGGCGGTATAGCGGGTGCGGGCGACAGCTTCGCGGTCGGCGAGCTTGCCGCGCATGATGTCGAGCTTGTCCTGGTGCTGCTGGACGCCGGAGTGATTCTCGCCGTATCGCTGGCGGATGTACTCCAGATCGACCTCCCATTGGTCCACCTGCTGGCGAAGCGGGGAAACCGAGGGATCCACGGCGAGGCGCATCTCGACCTCAGGTATAAGATCGTTACGCCGACTGGATTCCTGGACGCTTAAAAGGGCAGCCTTGGCGCGCATCAGCTCATCCTGGGCGAGCTGCTGCTGCTTCGTGATTTCCATTGCCCGAAAGCGCAGGGCGCTGCCGTCGCCGGCATCGTCGCTGCTCATCTGGCTGACCCAGTTGCGGATCTCCGTTTCCATCCGCGCGATGTTCTGCTCGTGCTTGGTGGCCAGGGCGGTGAGGGAGTCGGTCTGGGTGCTGGTGCCGCGGGTGCCGAAATCGCGCACCTGCTCGATGCGGCGGTTGACGATGTCCTCGAGGATCTGCCGCGCCTCGGTGGGATCGCCTGCGGACATCGAGACGTTGATGATCGAGCTTCCCTCCACCGCGCGGGCACTGAAGGAGCCCTGGAGCAGCTCAAGGGCGCGGGCCTGGTCGAAGTTTCCGCCCCGCGTGGCCTCGCGCTGAAGCCACTTGCTCTGCCGCGTGATGCTGTTGGCGTCACGCAGGATCTCCGTCAGCAGCAGCTCGTTGGTGAGCTGCTGGACCTGGTTGGAGAGAATGATCTTCAGGTCGATGTCGCGGCCCATCTCATCCAGGATCACCGTTCCCGTCGGGTCATAGCGCGCAGGCGGCTGCACCAGCACCTTGCCCGCCGCCGTGTAGAGCAGGTGGTTGCGCTTGAGGTACTCGTTGAGGCCGACGCCCGCGGCGACGGAGAGGACGACCACCAGGATGAAGAGCCACATGTTCTGGCGCAGGACGCGCCAGATGTCTGCGCCCGAGAGGCCCTGCTGGCCCGTCTGGTACTGCAGCGGCATGGGCATGACCATCGGGCTGGCCACGGCAGGGACGGCGCTGACGCTCTGGGCAGGTCGCGGCCGGGCGGAGATCGTTTGCGGCAATGTGGTCATGGATACGTATCTCTCGGATGCCGGATTGGAATGACCGCCGGAAGGGCGGGCATCCCTCTCATACCACCCTCGGGTGGCGAAGGTTCACGCGCGAAAGCCGCCCTTAACCCCAAATCGCCCGATCATCCCTGAGGGCACAATAGTGCATCGCAAGCGTGGCTGCCGCAAGTAGCGGCGGCTATTGGCGTTGCGTGCTGGTGGTCTCCAGCGCGGAGGCCTGCTCGCGGGCGCGGATCAGGGCCGCGCGGAGATCCGCCTCCATGTGCGGTTCCAGCGGCTCTGAGCTGTTGCGGCGGCGATCCAGGCGGGCCAGGCCGGTTTCTGCGGCCTCCTGTGCTGCCTGGCCGTTGCCCATAGCCGATAACAGGCGGGACTGGTGCAGGTAGATTTCGGGCAGGTTCTGATTGGCGTCCTCCGCGAGTCCGCGGGCCTCGCCAAGCAGGCGAAGAGCCTCTTCCCGTGTCGGCTGGTCGCCGCTGGCGATGCCGGAGAGGGCCAATGTCCAGCCGTAGGTGTCCACGACGGTGGCCACGGGTTCCTGGCCTGTGCGTCGCGAGGCGGCGACATGCAGGTCGTAGGCGCGACGCCCCACTTCTAGCGCCTCGGCGAGCTTGGCCGCGGCCACATCGCCGCTGAGGCTGTCGGCCTGCAGCGAAAGCGCGTAGGCGAAGTTATTGAGGACGCCGACGTTCTCGGGCTGCATTCCCGCGGCGCGGCGGAGGTGCGTCTCGGCACGGTCCAGCTGGCGGGGTGAGACGATGAGGAAGAGGGTGCCCAACTGGGTGTCGAGTGAGACGCGTTGCTGGGGCGTGAGATCGGTCTCACGCTTCAGGGCGTCCTCGAGCATGGAGATGGCGCGAGCGCTGTCGCCGGCCTGGGCGAAAAGCGAGGAAGCGACCAGCAGGTCGCGTGGCTCGGGCGCCGAGCCGTCGGCCGGCTCCACGCGATCCTTGATCAACGCATAGCTGTCATCGAAACCGAGCTTGCGGCTCATGTCCACCAGCACGGCGTCGTCGGCCGTAACTTGCTTGGCCTTGTCATACGCCTCGCGATATGCCGCCAGGGCCTCCGCGCGCCGGCCAAGCCCCGCCAGCGCCTCCCCGCGGGCGCGCACCACCCACCAGGCGGCATTGCCGCCCGCCATGTGGGGCTGCGTCACGGCGAGCACGTCCTCGTGCAACGACTCGCCGGCCAGCAGATCCAGATAGGCGGTAAGCAGCTCCTCGTGCTGTGCCTGCGACAGCGCGTTGTTCCCCGCGGCTACTTCCATCGAGCGCCTGGCGAAGGGCAGGCCCTCTGAAGCGCGGCCGCGAAGCTGCTCCATCTGGGCGCGGGCCATCAGGAGCATTGGGTCGCCGCTCTGCCCCGCCCGCTCGGCGGCGCGGAACTGGCGATTGGCCTCGCCAAACTGGGGCGGATTCATGCTGAGGAGCAGGTTCAGCAACTCCAGCCGTGCCCCGGCGTTCTCGGGCTGGACCTCGGTGAGCCGGTTCATGACCCGTATTGCGTCTTCGGTGCGGCCGCGCCGCCGCTGGACGCGACCCAGCTCGCGCAGGACATCGGGGTCGTCGGGAGCGACGTTGTTGGCCCGTTCCAGCCACTGGGCCGCGGCATCCATGCTTCCGCCCTCCCGGCGGGCCTCGACCGCGCCGCGTAGCAGCAGAGCCCGCGAGTT
>JBGTBZ010000177.1:0-3816 GCA_041749155.1 Phycisphaerae bacterium | reverse complement strand
GATCTCCGCCTGGCGCAGCTCCGCCAGGGCCATCTCCGCGCGTGCGGTCAACTCGATCACATCCTGTGCGCTGGCCAGGCCGCGCTCGGCGAGCATCCTGGCGCGCTCGCCTTCCTGCTGGATGGCGGCGTACTGGGTGCGGAGCTTCTGGATTTCCGACTCGCCGTAGGCCTGGCGCAGGGCCTCGGCGGCGTTCTCCGCGTTCGCGAGCTGGCGGGCCTCGGCGATCACCGCATCCGCCCGACGCTGTGCCTCCTGCCGATTCGTGGCGGATTGCTCGATCTCCTTCAGGTTTTGCTTCCGCTCCCAATCCTCGCGGGCGGTGCGGTAACTCTGCTCCCACGAGGCGTACGCGGCGCGAGTGACCTGAACTTGGTGGTCTATGGTGACAAGCTCCTCCTGAAGATTTTCGATATGCCCTTGCGTGTTACGCAACTCCACCGATAGCGCTTCCGGCACCTCTTCATCCGCAAGTCGGGCATTGCGAATGCGCGTCTCCAGATCGCTTGCCAGCGCCCGAGCATCCAGCAGCGACTCTCGCTTAACGGATCGTGCTGTCTGCAACTGCGCAAGTTCGTGCTCAAATTTCGACTTCTGAAGCGCCAACTCGACGTCCTGCGGAGCCGACTGCTGTGGCACTAAAAACCCGAAGCCGTATGCATGTTCGACGAAGGCGGCTGTCAGGAGCAGTGTGGCGGCGAAACCATAGCTGCGGAACAGGTTGTTCTTCATTGAGTCGATTCCTCAGAATTGGTTGAAGTTTGGGTCATCGCCGGTGGGCGAAAGGCGGGAAGGCGCGTGAGGCGAAGGCCACTGAGTCGTGGGCCATCCTCCGGCTGGGCGGCCAACAGCCCCGGGAGGACCGGGCGCCGCTCGCTGGCAGTGCTATCGGGGGCTGTCGAAGACGGAACCAGCGGCAACTCCAGGGTTTCCACTTTTGCCTCGAGTGGGCGGTCAACTTCGCGGAGGTCCCGCTCCACGAGCGCCGGGTCGTCCGTCGGCGCCAGAATCCAACCCAGGACTGCGGACACCGTCAGAAGCGCCGCGATGCCTGCGATCTTCCAGGCGCTGCCAGAGTTCCTCGGCTCCACGACTTGACCGAGATCTCCGGGATATCGCTGAGCGCGGTGTACCTGGCGAAGACGGCGAATCGGGTTGGAAGATTGCTTGCTCATCCCGGCTCCTCCACGAGCATCGCTCTCAGCTTCGCCAGCCCCGCGTGCACTGTTGCCTTGACGGTCCCGGGGGCACATCCCATCAGCTCCGCCGTCTCGTTCACGTCCAGGCCTTCCAGGTATCTCAGCACGACGGCCTCACGCTGCCGAGGAGGAAGGGCGGCCAGTGCGGCGTGCATCCGAGTCAGTTCCGCGGGGTCCGCCGGCCTGTCCGAGGCCGAAAATGCATGCGGCGGCGGTGGTTGCCGGGCCCGCGACTCTCGTCGGGCCAGCTCGCGGCAGACGTTCAGGGCAATGCCGGTGGCCCAGGTGGTCGTCCGGCTGCGCCCATCAAACCCGGGGAGGCCCACCAGGAGCCGCAGGGCCGTTTCCTGGACGGCATCCTCTGCCAGGGCCTTGTCGGCCAGCAGGGCACGGCAAATACGCCACAGGCGGTCCTGAAGCAGGCGCAGGAGGGCCGCCTGCGCCGCGCGGTCGCGACAGCGGGCTCGCTCGAGTGTCATGCGGTCCGGCTCGTCGCTCACGCTGTTGCCCGCGGTTTGGCTCGCGTCCGTGCACCCATGAGTGCAGTAACGCCGCTGCCGGTTTAGTCGCCCGCGGAAATTTAGCAGCCGGAGGTCCCTCATACCCCTAATGCCGCGGTGCGCCGGCGGCGCTACAAACGCGCATCGCGGAGCAGAATTGAGCACCGACCCCCTCTGGCAGGCCAGAAACGGGGTCGGCAATCTGATAGTCTCGAAGAATCTTGGCCCGGTTACTCCGTCGCCACGCCGCCCATGAAGCCTTCGAGCTTACGGGCGCGGACGGGGTGCTGGAGCTTGCGGATGGCCTTGGCCTCGACCTGGCGGACGCGCTCGCGGGTGACTTTGAAGATTCGGCCGACTTCCTCGAGCGTGTAGGTATATCCGTCGCCGATGCCGTAGCGGAGCTTGATGATCTCGCGCTCGCGGTAGGTCAGGGTCTTCAAGACCTGTTCGATCTTGTCCTTGAGCATCTCCTGGGTCGCGGACTGGACTGGGTTGTCAGCGCTTTCGTCCTCGATGAAGTCGCCGAAGTAGCTGTCCTCGCTCTCGCCCACCGGGCGGTCCAGCGAAATGGGGTGCCGGCTGATTTTCATGACGCGCCGCGCCTCGGCGATGCTCATGCCCGCCTTGTCGGCCACCTCCTCGACGGTCGGCTCGCGGCCGAACTCCTGCATGAGCTGCTTGCTGATGTTGCGCAGCTTGCTCATGGTCTCGATCATGTGTACCGGAATGCGGATCGTGCGGGCATGATCGGCGATGGCCCGCGTGATCGCCTGGCGGATCCACCAGGTGGCGTAGGTGCTGAACTTGAAGCCGCGGCGGTACTCGTATTTGTCCACCGCCCGCATCAGGCCGGTGTTGCCTTCCTGGATGATGTCCAGGAACGAGAGCCCACGGTTGCGGTACTTCTTGGCGATGGAAACGACCAGCCGCAGGTTTCCGCCGGAGAGCTTGCGCTTGGCGTCCTCGTAGCGGTTGAAGATCTTGCGGATTTGGACAACGCGCCTGCGCAGGCTCTCGGCATCTTCCAGGACCAGGTCCTCGAGCCCTTCCAGCTCCTGCTGGCAGACTTCAAGGTCCTCCCCGGGGTGATGGATCTTTCTCAGGTCACGGATCCGCTCCTCGAGCTCCACCATTTTGGAGCTGATGCTCGAGAGCTTCTTCATCAGCGGCGCTATGCGGCTTGTCCGGAGTGAGAGCTCCTCCAGCAGCTTCACCGCCCGGCGGCGGCGGCGGCGGAGTTGCGTCAGAACTGTCTCGCGGTCCTTCCTGGCCTTGGTCTCGCGCAGCACGCGCCAGTCGGCGACATTCCGGTCCAGCATCTGCCGGACGGTCCCGAGGTTGGCGGGGATGCGCTCGGCGATTGTGTTCTTGTCCGCCATGTCGTCGGCGGTGCTGATCTTCATGGTGCGGTCGAAGGGCAGGGCCCCTTCGTGAACCTGCTGCAGGATTTCAACGGCCTGCTGGAGGCAGTAGTCGCTCTCTAGGACCTTGCTGCGGAAGATCTTGCGGGTGATCTCGATCTTCTTGGCGAGGCTGATCTCCTGCTCGCGGGTCAGCAGCGGGATCTCCCCCATCTGCGTCAGGTACATCCGCACCGGGTCGTCGATGCGCTTGGTCGTGGCCTCGGCAAGCTCCTTCTCGAGCTCGGCAATGTCGATTTCTTCCTCGCCTCCGTCGTGGCCGGAGTCGGCCAGAACGCGGTTGATGAAGTCGTTCTTGCTCTTTTCCGTCACCGAGACCTGCCCGTCGCTGACGGCATCGGCAACGTCAGCGGCCAGGCCTACACGACTGCTGGGGCGGACGATGACCCGGATGGGCGCCGCGTGCTTTCGGCCGCGCCGGCGGGCTTGGGTCTTCTCGAAGCTCTCGACGTCGCTTTCGTCGATCAGGGAAATGCCCATCTCGTCGATGGTCATCAGCAGCGAATCGAGCTTGTCGGGGCTGACCACCTCGTCGGGAAGGCGGGTGTTGAGCTCCTCGTAGGTCAGGTAACCGCGGTCGCTGCCCAGCTCCAGCAGGGAAATGATGCGGGCCTGGACCTCCTCGGGGCTGCCGGAACCGATCAGCGGGTCGGTCGGAGGCCGCGGGCCGGAGCCGACCGGCCCCGGAGGGGC
>JBGTBZ010000176.1:0-3084 GCA_041749155.1 Phycisphaerae bacterium | reverse complement strand
CGCGTTTCTCGAGCGCTTGAACGCAACCCGGGGCATGGAGCCGGGAGCAGTACTGGATGACACGCTAAAGGTCGTGACTCTCGCGGGACGGGATCGGCCGCTCCGAAGCTTCGTGCCGGGAACGCAGGCGCTGGTCGTGCTTGTCGGCTCGGCCAGCAGCCCGACCTTCCGCGATCGCCTGACGGACCTGGAATGGCTCCGCCGCGAAACGATGGCGGACGCGGATCTGCTGATCATCTACACGCAGGAGCAGCACGCCGCCGGGGAGTGGACGGTGGATCGCAACGAGAAGGAAGGCGTCGAAATCCCCCAGCATGAGAACCTGGAAGCGCGCATTGGCGTGGCGCGGTCCATGCGATCGGACAATGACCTGAAGGTTGAGGTCGTCGTGGACACGATGGATGATTCGGCGTTGAAGGCGTTGGTGGGCGACCAGCCGCACTGCGCGGCCCTGGTCTTTGCACCGGGCGGCCGGCTCGTTGGCAAGCAGCAATGGCTCGACCCGACAGGCATCCCCGCCCTTGTGGCGGAGGCAAAGAAGCAGCCTTGAGCGTCAGAACAGCGTCATCTGAGCCGGCGGGCGGGCGAGCGTGGCCTGGATGCCGAGCTTCGCCAGGTGGTCGGGGAACTCGGCGTATCCGTGGGTGGTGATGATCTGCCTGGGATTCACGATGCGGATGAGCTCCAGCAGCTCGTTAAAGTCAGCATGGTCCGACAGCGGCAGCGCGTGATCCACGCCATAGCGCCAGATTGCGTTTTTCAGCATCGACCAGCCGGTAACGACGATGCGGCAGAGATTCGTGCCAAACTGCTGCGTGAAGCCGGTGCGCGCGTTGTCCGGTGGGGCCACAAGGACACCGCGCTCATGAAGATCCAGAGCCGACGGGCCGGAGAAATCCTCGCTGCGGTAGTGGCGCAGCTGCTCGGGGCGCCCAAGCCAGACGCCGAAGCGCTCGTAGAAGGCGCTCATTCGCGCCACAGCCCCATGCTGCGTGACGCGCAGGCCCGCGTCCGTCAGGATGCGAATGATCTCCTGCGCCTTGCCCAGCGAATACCCGTACACGATCGGCTGGCGGCCACGACGCAGGGCATCCGTCACGAGATCCACGAGCTGCTGCTCCACCTCCGCCGCCGGTGGGAAGCGGTACATGGGATGGCCGAAGGTGCTTTCCGTAAGCAGAATGTCGGCCTGCCGGGGCTGGGCGCAGGGTACCGTGCGGCAGCGGCGGAGTTTGAAATCGCCGGTGTAAAGCAGGCTTTCATCGCCTCGACAGGCGTGGAGCATGGCGCTGCCGAGAACGTGCCCCGCCGGCAGGAGCGTCGCGGTGATCCCACCATCCAGCTCCACCGGCTGGTCGTAATCGGGCTCGAGCGCCGCTGAGGCCAAGCCGCACCGGTAGCGGGCGATTGCAGCCGTTACAGGCGTGCAGAGGGCCACCTGGTGTACCAGCGCGGGGTCCGGCGGATCGTTGGCGCGGTCCCCGGGCGGGAGGTGATCGCTGTGCGCGTGCGAGACGAAACAGCGGCGTCGTGGAAAACGGGAGTCGAGGTACCACGGCGAGCCGGCGAGCCGCAGCCCGCCGGCCCATTCGAAAAGCCCAGATTTCCACCTGCTCGATGGCGGACTCATGGCGGGATCAAGCATATGCTACGCCGCCATTCGGCGTTTGTTCGGTGTGAAGGGAGCCGGATTTCCGTAGGATGTTCCCCTGCCGGCCCTTTCCCGGGCCTTTCACGATTTCTCTAGCCGCCATACCGCCATGACACGAGTCCCCGTCGCCGCCGCGCTGCTGTTTCCGCTTGCCCTTACCTCGGCCTGCGCCAATGCCGGCCAGGAGGCGCAGCGCGCCAATGCCGTCGTCAACGCCCAGGAGATCGAGACGAACGTCACGCTCCCGCGCATGCCCTCCATCAGCCCGGATGGGCGAATCGTCGTCTTCAGTTGGCACGGCGACTTGTGGAAAGTGCCCTCCGAAGGAGGAACCGCCATCCGGATCAGCAGCCACCCGGCGGATGAGTCGTGGACGCGCTTCAGCCCCGATGGCTCGCGCATCGCCTTCAACTCCGAGCGGCGTGGAAGCAGCGGGCTGTACGTGATGAACGCCGATGGCACGGGCGTGACGGAGGTGCTGGACTTCGATCGCGGCACGACCCTGTCGGACTGGGCCGCCGGGGGCGAAGGCGACGTGCTGATGTTCACCGCTTCCCTCGAGCCGGATGTTTACCGCAGCCCGCGGCCCTATTTCGTGCCCGTGGACGGCGGCGTTTACGAGCGCGTCCATGGGGCATTCGGACGCAATCCGGTGAAGGAGCCCGGCGGAGAGCGCATCCTCTTCGAGCGCGGCGGCGGAAGCTGGGATCGCCGGCACTACCGGGGCGACACGCGGGACATCTGGATCTACGAGCCGGGCGCCGAGGACGAGTTCGTGCAGCTCACGAGCTGGGCGGGCAACGATGGCCGCGCCCGCTGGGCCGGCGAGGGGCGGATCATCTACACCAGCGACCGCGAGGACAACACGGTCAACCTGTACATGATGAACCTCGCCGACGGCGGCGGCGCTGAGCAGAACGCGACGCGGCTGACGACCTACACGGACCGTGACGTCGAGGACTTTGACGTGACGCCGGACGGCACAATGCTGGTGTTCGCCCGCTGGAACAAGCTCCACGTCATGGACCTGCGGGACTCCAGCCCGCAACCCCGGGAACTGGCGATGACGGCGGCCGAGGATCAGCGCGATAACATCGAGTACATCTCGGTGGATGGGCGGGTCAGCGACGCGGCGCTGAGCCCCGACGGCAAGACGATGGCCTTCATCGCCTACGGGCAGCTTTATGTGCGTGGGATCGAGGACAACTCGGCGACGCGGCGGATCAGCACGAGCCTGGCGCGGCACCAGGACCTGGCCTGGAGCCCCGATGGAGGAACGCTCTACTTCGTGAGCGATGAATCGGGCCGGGATGCAATCTATGCGGTAACGGCGACGCGCACGCGCTCGGAGATCGTCAAGAGCGTTGAGAAGTACCACAGCGAGAACGGCAAGGAGGAAAGGGCCCAACCCGGCGCCGATGAGCCGGTCGAGG
>JBGTBZ010000175.1:0-3265 GCA_041749155.1 Phycisphaerae bacterium | reverse complement strand
TGCCGAATTTCGACCGCGCGCCCGCGGACGTCGAAGCTGCCCAGGCCGCGCTGAATCTCGGTCCCGCGCTCCAGCGGTCGCTTGGCGACGGCAGCGACGCCGATGCGCGGATGCTCCGAGTTGTTCAGCAGCGGCGGCTCGCCGCGGATCACGTCGAAGATCGTTCTTGCGATTTCCAGGTGAATCAGGTGGTGCGGCCGCAGCAGGATGCCATACTGGCCGTTGGCGGTCTGGAGCTTTGCGAAAGGCCCGTACTCGCCATGCATCGTGAATTCTTCATGCCGGGCGACGATGTAGACGCCCGGCGGCGCCCCGGGGCAGAGGACATACTCGCTGATCGCCCTGCCGCGCTCCTCGGCGACGGCGCCAAGAAACCCGCTGGCGCGCAGGTCCGGGACCGTTCGCCCGAGCATGCCGTCGCAGACGAGATCGGCATCCAGCCCGTTGGCCACCAGCGCCTGCTCGATCTGGAGCTTCGACCCATCGGTGAAGCTGATCACCTGGTCGATCCGCAGATGCTGCACCTGCGCCCAATGCTCCATCACATCCTGGCACGGGTCGGTGTTCAGGTATCCCTTGATGTTCACGTAGGCCAGCGGCGTGAAGCCCATGACCTCAGCCTCCAGCTTCAGCCGCGCCAGGCAGCCGGGCTGGTCCCCGTCCGCCTCCGCGATGTACCCCCGGCGGGCCAGCCACGAGCCCGTGGTCACGTGCAGCTCGGAGTTCATCGTGACAACCGGCAGGCCCGCGGCCACAACCTTCTCCAGCACTTCCGTGGCATGGATGGCATCGCCGCTGGACTCAAAGACCAGGTCGCTGCTGGCGATCAGTTCGTCCAGGGAGTCCGTCAGCAGCCGATCGTCCATCCCCTCCACCTCGCGCACTCTCCGCCGCGTGAGGATGCTGCCGACCCGGATCCCCGGGATACGCGACAAGGTGCGAAACGCCCCGCGGCCGACAAAGCCGGTCCCGATGACGCCCACTCGCGTGATTTGGTCCTTGTCCGCCAACACTGTCACCTGAAACCTAACACACGCTTGTCCGAACTTCACCCTTGAATCTGCGGTAAGTTGGGTAACGGGTGAGACTTATACCGCCGCACCTGCCGACCCACCCCCCGCATGACGGCGAATCGCCCGCAGGTACCGGGCAACGTCCGGCCGCATTTGCCCGGCAATGGCCTGTTCGACCCGGCTAAATTGCTTCTCGACCCAGTCCACCTGGAGGGCCGAAAGGTTCACCAGGTTCAGCCGCCGGCCAAGGAAGGGAATGCCGGTTCTCAAAGCCCCCTCGAGGGCCTGGGTGTGCTCAAGGAGCACATGCTGGTTGCCGGCCAGGTGGAGGAAGTACGGGATAAAGAACAGGTTGTTGCGCTCCGGCGGGATGTAGCCCGCCTTGCTCAGCAGGAAAACGTACTGGCTGATGACCTGTCCCGGGTGGACCATGTCCTCTCCCGGCATGGGCATGAGCGACCGGCGTCCGCGCGTCTGCGGAAACAGCATCACGTCGAAATCAACGGTGCGGCCGTTCCACATGCACACGTGGTTGAACATGTCGACTGGCTTGAAGCGTCCGCGCAGGAAAGCCACGTCCACGAACATCTCGACCGGAAAGCACATCTCGTCCTCGGCCTCGTTGCCGTTGCCGATGTACCAGTGCGTCCCGAGGAACTCCACCCCCCGCCTGCTCATCGCCGCGAAGCGCTCCTCGACGATACCCGGCCGCAGGAGCATCGCATCCATGTCGTGCAGCATCGCGTAACGCGTCCGCGCCGCCGACAGGCACTTGCAGTACGAGAGCCAGATGTCGACCCAGGCCCAGCCGATCTTCCAAATGATCGCCGCCTGCCGCGGCGTCTGGTAGCGGAACTCCAGGCAAAGCTGCGGATAAAGCGCCTCCAGCCGTCCCGCGATTTCACGCAGGCGGTCACTCTCGATCGTGTCGAACGAAATCACCGTGCGGTCAAGGTTTTCCAGCCCCTGCTTCGCCACCAGGTCCAAATTCGGCAGCAGCACCTCCGGCAGGCGGTGGTGGCAGGGAATGAGGATCGTGTACCCGGGCCTTGGCTCCCTAAGCGGCGCCCATTTGTGAAGCCGGCGCAGCACCGTGCGCAGCAGCGCCCGCTGAAGGCGGACCCTGTAGAACCGGCGGCGAGTCGTGTACTTGCCCTTGAGCATGAGCGGTCGCCGAACGTTAACCGGTCCTGGCGTGCATCAGCCTTGATAGCCTGCCAAGTGACGGCCCGCTCGCAACCTGTATCCTATTTTCCCGGACCCCGGGCTGAGGCGGCCTTCGCGCACGCGGCCGATTGCACTACAACAAGGTCACTGGTTTCGCACCCGTAAGGAGGCTGCCGTGCCACATGACCCTGATCTGCCCTCGCCACGCGACCAGGATGAGCCCTCCGCGGGCCGCGGGCCAATCCCAGAGCACATCCGCCGCCAGATGCAGGAGAAGATGCAACACCTCCGCGAGGAAGCACGCAAGTCAGCCGAGGCGCTCCGGGAGAATCTAGGCAACTTCGACCCGGCCGCCGCCACCGCCATGATCCGCAAGTTCGTCCAGCACGAGGCTGATCGCGCCATTTCCGACGTCGAGCAGGGCGTCGGACGCATGGGGATCATCTTCGTCAACCTCTACACCCTCAACGCCGGCGGCGGCAGATGGTTCCTCGTCGACACCGGCCTGCCAGGCTTCGCCGCGGTTATCAAGGCGGCCTGCGAGGCCCGCTTCGAAGGCCGACCCCCGGAGGGGATCATCCTCACCCACGCCCACTTCGATCATGCCGGCAACGTCGAGCAGCTTGCCCGCGAGTGGGAAGTGCCCGTCTGGGCTCATCATCTCGAGATGCCCTACCTTAGCGGCGAGGGGGACTATCCTCCGGCGGACCCGACACCCGGTGGGGCCATCTGCTTCCTCTCCCGCTTCTTTCCCACCGGCGGATACGACCTGCGCCATCGCCTCGATCTGCGCCAACTCCCCGCCGGCGGTGAAGTGCCGGGGCTCGCCGGCTGGCGCTGGATCCACACCCCGGGCCACACACCAGGCCATGTCTCGCTGTTTCGCGACTTCGACCGCCTCCTCATTGCCGGCGACGCCCTGGCCACCATGGATATGGACTCCTGGTCCTCCCAGATATCCCGACGACGCGAGCTGGCACGCCCACCGACGCCCCTCACGCCCGACTGGGCCGCCGCACATCGCAGCATCGACGCCCTGGCGGGACTGGAACCCAAGCTCATCGCCGCCGGCCATGGACTGCCCA
>JBGTBZ010000174.1:0-4414 GCA_041749155.1 Phycisphaerae bacterium | reverse complement strand
GCAGCCGGCGACAGGTTCGCAGATGTCGTCCCTTTCGGAACGTATTCGCACCAGCTCGGACCCCGGAGCGCTGCGTAATGAGATCGATGCCTTCCTGGACTATCACGTTGCCCGCCTCTTCAGCGATGACACGGCGGCGGTCTCACAATCCCGCACCGTTCTGTCGGAGCAGGTGAGTGCCGTAAGCGACAGCTCGGCGTTCAAGAGTCTCTACGCCGAGCTTCTGGCACAGCGTCTTTCCGGGAGGAGGCTGTCGACCGCTCCGGAGTTCAACCAGCTTAACGCCGCCATCGTGATCGAGCGCGTGGCCCAGCTGACACGCAGTCTGCGCTTCGGTCCGGCAATCGCCCAGCTCATCGAGGATGACAACGCTTCGGTCGCGATATGGGCGGCCAAGGCCGCTTACACGGTGTTCCCGGAGCTGCTTCAGCAGTCGAATGGCAGAGAGCGCGAGCGACTTATCAAGGGACTCGTAGACTCAGTGAAGCGATTTCCGGACAACGGGCCGCTGGCGGAAGAAGTGCACCGCACGCTCTCGATGCGGACCATCGAGCTTCGCCCGCCCGCTGCGCAACTGCTGGCGGCAAATGCCCCGGCGGTGGTGCCCGGCGTGCAGGACGTGATCGCGTTCCGCGTCGGCCGATACACGCCCAGCCGTCCCGCCCCCGACCCCATGGCCGAGGCGCCGGGCCTTGTTGTCCTGACCAACAACGCCGTCTGGCCGGCCCAGGACGAGCAGCAAAAGCTACGGACGGTCGCTGTTCTTCGCGACCTGATGCTCCAGGCAACCGCCACCGCAAACAATTTGCCGCAGCAGGCGACGGAGCGTCGGTCGGTTGTTGACCTCATCAAGCGGACAGGCTCTGCCTTCGAGGGCATCAGCGGGCCGCTACAGCCGAATGGACCCCCCGTCCAGCCCGAGGTGTACGCCGCCGCCCGCCGGGTGACGCAGCTCGGCGCCGTCCCAGGCGCCGCGGTGATGAGTGCCGCAGTTGAAGGGCTCGCCCAGGCGGTGCAGCAGGCGTACCCCAGTCTGCCCCCGCCCCAGCTCTCCCAGCGGCAGGATGAACCGGAACCCGCAACCGAACCGACAACCCAACCGGAGTGATCCGGCCGCTCAATCAGTCAAGGAACGCCGTCGCCTTCGCGGCGGCGTGTTGCTGCGCCCGCCGGCCCGCGGTCGACAGCGGTTGAATGGGCGGAGAGATTGTGCCACACTCTTTCAGCCCTGAAGGCTGATTTTCGGCCGAAACCGTGCTTATCTGGGCCTAACGTGCCCGTGCGTCGCTGCCGGCTGAAACCTCACCACGGATTCTTTTCCCAAGCCCCCATGAACCATCCCTGCCCGCCTCGCCGTTGGAGCTGGTCCCTGTGGCTGCTGGTCCTCTGCGGAGGGCTGGCGGGATTTGCAATAGCCTGTGACGGGGACCGCGGGCAGGGGGTGAAGACCAGTGATAACCCGCGGGCGGAAGCGGAGTTCGTGTTCGCCAACCGGGGGAAGGTTAATACGCTCGACCCGGGCCAGATGTCGTGGATGCAGGACATCCGCGTCGCCCAAGCCTTGTTCGAAGGGGTCTACGCGCTCGACCCCGTAACCCTTGACCCGGTGCTGGGGGCCGCGGAAGAGGTGACGCACAACGACGATTACACGGAATACACGATCCGCCTCAAGGCGGAGGCCAGGTGGAGCAACGGCGACCCCCTGAAGGCCGACGACTTCATCTTTGCCTGGCGGCGGATGATGCGCCAGCCGGGGTATTACAGCTACCTCGTCAACGACTACATCAGGGGGGCGTCGGAGTATGCCGAGGCCTACCGGACAGATGCGCGCTCGGCGGACTTTGGCAGCGTCGGCATCGAAAAGATCGATGACCGGACTTTTCGTGTGGAACTGGCGCATCCGACCGCTTTTTTTCCGGACCTGCTGGCGTTCCCCGCGTACTACCCGCTGCATGCCCCGAGCATGGAGGCCCACAAGCGCGTGGATGAAGAGACTGGCCGCGAACGCTACGAGTCCAGCTTCGCGGCGGCCGGGCGGCTGGTGAGCAATGGAGCCTACAGGCTTACCCGCTGGGACCAGAACACCGGCCAGACGCTGGAGATGAACGAGCACTACTGGGACCGGGAGAACGTCAGGAGCCGTACGGTGAGGGCCCTGGACAGCGACGACTTCAACCTTGCCTTCGAGCGTTACCGCGAAGGGCTGATCGACTGGATCACCGAGGTTCCAGGCCTTAACGCCTACGAGATGAGGCAGGCAGGGCGTGACGATATCCATGTCTTCCCGGCTTATGGCACCTACTTCTGGACGTTCAACACCTCCGCCAGGCTTCCAGACGGGCGGGAGAATCCGCTGTCGGACGTTCGCGTCCGCCGGGCGCTTTCGGCGGCGATCGACAAGCAGGAGATCGTGAACACGATCACACGGAACGACGAGATGCCCACCGATGTATTCGTCCCGAAGAACGGCGAGTACTTCGAGGGGTACCCCCACCCCACGGGCGTGCAGTACGACGTCGCCGCGGCCAAGCGCCTGCTGGCCGAAGCCGGTTATCCGGATGGCAAGAACTTTCCGCGGCTCACGATGCTCTACGACACCGACAATCCGGTGCACGGGTCGGTGGGGCAGAACCTCGCCAGGCAGTGGCGGGAAAAACTGGGGGTGGAGCTCGACCTGAATGGCATGGAGCACCTGCAGTTCCGCGACAAGTACAAGCCGACCATGGAGGAGCTCTCTGACGGCACGAGGCGCCTGAAGGCCGGTGACTTCGCCATCAGCCGGGGCTCCTGGTATGGCGATTACCTCGACGTCACCACGTTCACCGACATGTTCATGCCCCTGTCGCTGAACAACACGGCCGTCTGGGACAACAAGGAATACGAGCGGCTGTGCAATCTCGCAAGGGACACCGCCGACCCGCAGGAACGGCTGAAGATCATGGCCCAGGCAGAGCAGCTCTTCCTGAATGAGGCCCCGATACTTCCGCTTTTTCACTACACCAACCGTTTTGCGCATCGCCCGGACATCCAGGGAATCTCGCGCAGCCCCCGGAACATGGTGATCATCAAGAATGTCCAGACCCCCCGGAGCACGGGCCCGGGGGCCAACGCCGCGAACCGGTCGATAGCGCAGGAGCCCGAGGGCGCGGAGACTGCTTCGGCTGAGTGAACCCCTTATCGGAAGCCCGCGCCAGAGGCGGAAGCTGCGTGGTGGTCCTTGCCGCCTGCGCGGCTGCTACAGCCCCCCTGTCCTTGTGTGTCTCAACTCATGGTTCGCTTCGTCCTAGGCCGGCTGGTCCAGTTCCCGATCATCCTGACGGTGATCTATCTGACGACGTTCGCCATGGTCTGGCTTGCGCCGGGCGATCCGCTGGCCACTGGCGCCGGGCAACAGCGACCCGAGGACCTGGCGATGCTGCGGCGCGACTTCAACGCCGACAGCCCCTGGAGGTTCCTGGCGACCTACCCCGTTCAGTTTGTGCAGGGAAACATGGGCCCAAGCTTCGCCTACCGGGGCAAGCAGGTCGAGGAGATCATCGGCGAGCGGCTCCCGGTGTCGCTGCTGGTCGGCGGGGTGGCCATCGTCATCGCCGCCGCCGTGGGCATCTCCATCGGCACGCTGGCCGCTGTCCGGCGCGATGGGGTGCTCGACTGGCTGAGCCTGTCGCTGACGCTGATCGGGGTGAGCATTCCCAGCTTCGTCGTGGCAGCCCTTTTCTTCACGATCTTCAGCGTCTGGCTTGGTTGGATGCCGCTGGGAGGCTGGCCCGGGGCCCAGGAAGGGCGCGGGTGGGGTAGCCCCGAGTACTACGTGACGTTGAGCCCGGACCAGTACGACGCCGAAACGGACAGCTACGACCTGACAGCGGGGCAGCGGGCGACCTTCATCATCAGGGTTGTCGGCGACTATGCCTGGCATCTCCTGCTGCCCGCGCTGTCGCTGGCCATGCTGCCGATGGCCTATATCGCGCGTCTGACTCGGGTAAGCATGATCGATGTGCTTGGCAGCGAGTACGTACGCACTGCCCGCGCCAAGGGCCTGTCACGGCTGAAGGTCGTCTTCAAGCACTGCTTGCGCAACGCGCTCTTGCCGGTCCTGAGCTTCCTGGGACCGGCGGCGGCAAACGTGCTGGTCGGCAGCTTCGTCGTCGAGACGATCTTTGGCCTGCCTGGCCTGGGGGCCTTTTTTGTGACCAGCGTCACGGCCCGTGATCAGCCGCTGATCCTGGGCACTGTGATGATCTACAGCCTGCTGCTTTTGACGCTGAACCTGATCGTGGACGTCAGCTATGGCTTTGTCGATCCGCGAATCGAGCTCGCGACCGGAGGTGGCAAGTGAACGGGCCAACCGCGATGCCGGCCGATCGACCCGGCGCCCGCGGCGCAGGGGCGGATGCTGCGCCGGAGCCGGCTT
>JBGTBZ010000173.1:0-3297 GCA_041749155.1 Phycisphaerae bacterium | reverse complement strand
AGCGTTTCTCTTGCGCCCATAAATCGCACCGCATCCCAGCGCTGAACATGGCTTCAGGCGACGACGATATTGATGAGCCTGCCGGGGACAACGACGACCTTCCGAATCTCTTTGCCGGCGGTCCATTCGGCGATCCTGGTGCTGGCTCGGGCCAGGGCTTCGATTTCCGCAGGGGTGGCTTCCTTCTTCACCACGATCTTATCGCGGACCTTGCCGTTGACCTGGATGGGCAGCTCGATCTCGTCTTCGATCAGCAGCTCCGGATCGTAAGCGGGCCACTGGACGTCGGCGAGCAGGCCGGTGGCTCCGAGCTTCTCCCAAAGCTCCTCGGCCAGGTGAGGCGCAAAGGGGTTCAGCACGGTGAGCAGTGCGCGCAAGGCGGCGATCGGCCGGGGGTTGAGGGGGATGAGTGCGTTCGTGCAGACCATCATCTTCGAGATGGCGGTGTTGAAGCTGAGGTCTTCGATGTCTTCGCCGACTTTCTTGATGGTGGCGTGGACGATTTTTGCCGTGGCCTTTTCCATCGGCACATCCTGCACGGCGGTGCTGAGCCCCCATTCGCCGGCCTGGTTTTCCTCCATGATGAGGCGCCAGACGCGGGCCAGGAAGCGGGAGACGCCTTCGACGCCGGTCATGGACCATGGCTTGTTCGCCTCGAGCGGTCCCATGAACATTTCGTAAAGCCGCAGGGAGTCGGCGCCGTAAGCCTCGACGACTTCGTCCGGGTTCAGAACGTTGCCGCGGCTCTTGCTCATCTTCTGGCCATCTTCTCCGAGGATGAGGCCCTGATTGATCAGGCGCTGGAAGGGTTCGGGCGTGGAGACGTGGCCGAGGTCGAAGAGGACCTTGTGCCAAAAGCGGGCATAAAGGAGGTGGAGGACGGCGTGCTCGGTGCCGCCCACGTAGAGATCGACGCCGCCGGGCTTGCCGCCACCCATCCAATATTGCTCGGCGTCGCGGCCCGTGAAGCGCCCGTCATTTTGCGGGTCGCAATAGCGGAGGTAGTACCAGCAGCTCCCCGCCCACTGCGGCATCGTATTGGTCTCGCGGCGGGCAAATGCGGCCGGCGCCTCGGCGCCTTCGATGGCGCTGAGCGAGGGCAGCGGGAATGCGGAGCGTGGCTCGCCGGATTCGTGATGCACAGGGTGGTAACGCAGCCAGTCCGTGGCCTTGGCGAGCGGGGCCTCGCCGGTGCCGGTGGGCTTGAAATCCGCGAGCGGCGGAGGGGTGAGCGGCAGCTCGGACTCGGGAATGGCGCGGTGCTGCCCGGCTTCCCACAGGATAGGGAATGGCTCGCCCCAGTAGCGCTGCCGGCTGAAGAGCCAGTCGCGGAGCTTGTAGGTGATCGTCATTTTCCCCAGGCCCCCTGCCTCCAGTAGCCGGATGATCTCCGCCTTCGCCGCCACGGTGGGCAGCCCATCGAGCGGCCCGCTGTGGATCGCGAAGCCTTCCCCCACGAAGCACTCGAGCGGCTCCGCCTCGCACACGCCACCGCCGCCGAGCCCGAGCGTCGGCGTGGGGGAGACGACTTCGCGGATGGGAAGGGCAAATTTGCGCGCAAATTCCCAGTCCCGCTCATCGTGGGCCGGCACGGCCATGATGGCGCCGGTGCCGTATCCGGGGAGGACGTAATCGGCGATCCAGATGGGGATTTGCTGGGAATTGACGGGATTGGTGGCGAATGCCCCGGTGAAGACGCCGGTCTTGTCCTTGGCGAGTTCGGTGCGGTCGAGGTCGCTCTTGCGGGCGGTGCGCTCGCGGTATTCCCGCACCGCGGGCCACTGCTCCTCGGTGACGATCTGCTCCACGAGGGAATGCTCGGGGGCGAGGACCATGTACGTGGCGCCGTAAAGGGTGTCCGGGCGGGTGGTGAAGACGGGGATCGTCTGCGCGGCGTCCTTCTCATCCTCATCCTCATCCTCATCCTCATCCTCCTCCCCCCGCGCCGCCGTTCCGACCTCCGGTCGGGAGGATGACGATGAGGAAGAGGAAGAGGATGAGGAATCCGGTGCGAGCGGGAACCGGACTTCCGCCCCTTCGCTGCGCCCGATCCAATTCGTCTGGAGGAGCTTGATCCCGTTGGGCCAGTCGAGGCCCTCCAGCTCGTCGATGAGGCGCTGGGCGTAGGCGGTGATGCGCAGCATCCACTGGCGCATGGGGCGGCGCTCGACGGGATGCCCGCCGACTTCGCTCTTGCCGTCGATGACTTCCTCATTGGCGAGGACGGTGCCGAGGGCCTGGCACCAGTTCACGGGTGCCTCGGAGACGTAGGCGAGGCGCACGCTGTCGGGGTCGCCGCCGGGGTAGGTGGAGATGGGCTCGGCGCGCTGGGTGTCGGGATTGAACCACGACTTGTAGAGCTGGAGGAAGATCCACTGGGTCCAGCGGAAGTAGCCGGGGTCGGTGGTGTTCACCTCGCGGTGCCAATCGTAGCCAAAGCCGAGGCGCTGGAGCTGGCCCTTGAAGCCGGCCACATTTGCCCGCGTGGTGATCTCGGGATGCTGCCCGGTCTTGATGGCATACTGCTCCGCCGGCAGCCCGAAGGCGTCCCAACCCATGGGATGCAGGACGTTGAAGCCGCACATGCGCTTGAACCGCCCGATGATATCCGTGGCGGTGTAACCCTCCGGATGCCCGACGTGCAGCCCCGCGCCGCTGGGGTAGGGGAACATGTCGAGGACGTAGTACTTGGGCCGCGAGGGGTCGAAGCCGGGCTCACCGGGATTGGGGACGTGGAAGGTGCGGCGCTCGTCCCACTCGCGCTGCCAGCGGGGTTCGATGAGGTCGAAGGGATAGGGTTTGCGGCGCTCGGGCGTGGACATGGCGAAGGGCGGAAATGCGAGGGCGGGAACATCCAACATCCAACGTCCAACATTCAACCTCCAATGCAGAGCGAGCGCCCGCGCGAGGGGTCATTGGATGTTGGATGTTGGATGTTGGGTGTTGGATGTTCATCTTCCCCGGATGCGCCGTTTGCTCATCGCCACGAAGAACGCCCACAAGACCGCCGAGATCGCCGCGATGCTGCCCGCGTGGGAGGTGCGCGACCTGACGGCGCACCCGGAGATCGCCGCGCCGGAGGAGACGGGGGAGACCTTTGCGGAGAATGCGGCGATCAAGGCCGTGGCGGCGTCGGAGCGCTTCGAGGGTCTGGTGCTCTCGGATGACTCGGGCTTGGAAGTGGATGCTCTCGGTGGACAGCCGGGCGTCTATTCCGCCCGCTACGCCGGCGAGCAAGCGACCGATGCCGACAACCGCGCCAAGCTCCTCCGCGAGCTGGCCGCCGATGGCGCGCGC
>JBGTBZ010000172.1:0-3212 GCA_041749155.1 Phycisphaerae bacterium | reverse complement strand
CACGAGCGCTTCGCGCCCGCGGCGGAGTTCTTCGACCTTGAGACGGCGGCGCAGGCCCTGGCGGCGGAGCCTGCCCCGGTGGTGCAGGGGCACCGCCAGAAGATGCTCTACCGTCACGAGGGGACGTCGGTGTCGCTGTTCCTGTTCGAGGCTGGGGCGGGCCTGAAGGAGCACCGGACGAGCGGCACCGTGCTGATCCAGGCGCTGGGCGGCCGGCTGCGAGTGACCGCCGAAGGCCAGGAGCACGACCTGACGGCGGGGCGGCTGCTGATGATGTCGCCGCGAGTGCCGCACGACGTTTATGCGGTCGAGGCCAGCCGGATGCTGCTGACCGTTTCGCTCAGTCCCAGCCCCTGAAGCGGGGCGGTTTTTGCGCACCTGGACGACCCATGGCCACACGACCGGTCGACGAGCTCAAGATTATCCAGCGCTACGGCCCGCACCTGTCGGAGATGGCGGGCCTGCGCCGATCGACGAGCGTGGAGCCGGACCGACTGGTGAAGACGCATTGCTGCTTCTGCGGGCAGCAGTGCGGCATCCAGCTCAAGGTGAAGGACAACGTGGTGATCGGCTTCGAGCCGTGGGAGGAGTTCCCGTTCAACCGCGGGATGCTCTGCCCGAAGGGCGTGAAGCGGTACCTGCAGGGGGCGCATCCCGATCGATTGCTAACGGCGCTGCGGCGCGACCCGTCGGCGGAGTCGGGGTTCACCCCGATGGTCTACGAGGACGCGATCGCGCGGGTCGCCCGCGAGATCGGGCGGATCCAGCAGCAGTACGGCAATGCTTCCGTGGGCGTCCTGGGCGGGGCGAGTCTGACGACGGAGAAGACATACCTGCTGGGCAAGTTCGCCCGGGTCTGCCTGAAGACGCCGTACATCGACTACAACGGCAGGCTCTGCATGGTCAGCGCCGGCGCCGCCAATAAGAAAGCGTTCGGCATCGACCGGACGACGAATCCCTGGTCGGACATGGTCGGGACGGAGGTCATCTGGGTGGCGGGGAGCAACGTGGCCGAGTGTTCGCCGATCACGACGAACTACCTGTGGCAGGCGCGGGAGCAGGGCGCGAAGCTGATCATCCAGGACCCGCGGATCACGCCCGTGGCGCGCACGTGCGACCTGTACCTGCCCGTCCGCCCCGGGCGCGACGCGGCGCTGTTCGCCGGGGTGCTCCAGCTGATGATCGAGCACGACTGGCTGGACCATGAGTTCATCGAGAGCCACACGGTCGGGTTCGAGGCGGTCGCCGAATACTGCCGGCAGTGGACGCCAGCGAAGACGGCGGAGGTGACGGGCGTGCCCGAGCGCTCGATCCGCCAGGCGGCGGAGTGGTGGGGGACGGCGAAGTCGAGCTTCATCTTTCACGCCCGGGGGATCGAGCATCACAGCAACGGCGTGCAGAACGCGCTGGGGACGATCAACCTGGTGCTCGCCAGCGGGCGGCTCGGCAAGCCTAAGAGCGGCTACGGCACGATCGTCGGGCAGGCAAACGGCCAAGGCGGGCGCGAGCACGGGCAGAAGTGCGACCAGCTCCCCGGCTGGCGCGATATCTCCAACCCCGAGCACCGCCAGTACATCGCCGGCGTCTGGGGCATCGACGAGAAGGAGATGCCGGGTCCGGGCGTGGATGCCTACGAAATGTTCCGCAAGATCGACGCCGGGGAGATCAAGGCGCTGATCGCGATCTGCTTCAACCCGATGGTCTCGCTGCCGGATAACAGCTTCGTCCAGCGGGCGCTGGAGAAGCTGGAGTGCTTCGTCGCCATCGACTTCTTCCTGAACGACACAGCGCGCTTCGCGGACATCGTCCTGCCCGGCAGCCTGCAGGAGGAGGATGAGGGCGTGGTGGCGCAGGTGGAAGGTCGGGTCATCAAGATCAACAAGGCGGTGGACTGCCCCGGCGAGGCCCGGCGCGACTGGATCATCATCCAGGACATCGCTAAAGCCCTGGGCCGCCCGCATGGGTTTGCGTTCAACGACCCGCGCGAGATCTTCGAGGAGCTGCGCATCGCCAGCAAGGGGGGCGTGGCGGATTACAGCGGAATCACGTGGGAAAAGGTCGAGCGACAGATGGGCGTGTTCTGGCCTTGCCCGTCGCACGACTACAGGACCGGCGAGCCGGTGCCGGATCACCCGGGGACGCCGCGCCTGTTTGAGCCGGACAGCTACAACCCGGTCGCGAAGGGTTCGGGGCCGTTCTACTTCCCCGACGGCAAGGCGCGCTTTATCGTTGCCGACTACCGCACGCCCGCGGACGATGTGGACGATCAGTACCCGTATTTCCTGACGACCGGTCGTGTGGTCAGCCAGTTCCTTTCCGGCACGCAGACGCGCCGCATCGGCCCGCTGGTCCGGCAGTACCCCGAGCCGCGGATCGAGATTCACCCGCGGTTGGCGGAGAAGCTGGGCGTCGCCGACCAGGATTGGACGGAGGTGGAAACGCGTCGCGGCACGATCACGCTGCGCGCGATGGTGGTAACGACGATCCGCCCGGACACGATCTTCATCCCGTATCACTGGGCCGGAAAGAAGAGCGTCAACCAGGTGACGGTCGCCGCCCAGGATCCGATCAGCAAGATTCCCCAGTACAAGGTGTGTGCGTGTCGCCTCCGCAAGGCGGACGGCGCGCCCGAGTACGCCGCGGTTCTCGAGCCCCAGCAGTAGAGGCGCGCATGAAGCCAGAGCACCTGAACTTCTACATCGACCCGAACCGCTGCATCGGCTGCCAGGCGTGCGTCCAGGCGTGCAGCGAATGCGACACCCATCGCGGCCATTCGATGATCCATCTCGAGTACGTGGACCGAGCGCTTTCGGTCCAGACCGTACCCGTCGTGTGCATGCATTGCGAGGAGCCGACATGCGCCGAGGTCTGCCCGGCCGACGCGATCAAGCGGACCAGCGACGGAGTCGTTCAGAGCGCGCGCAAGCCCCGCTGCATCGCGTGCGGCAACTGCGTGATGGCTTGCCCGTTCGGCGTGCCGGAGCTCTTCGAGGATCGCCAGATCATGATGAAGTGCGACATGTGCTACGACCGCACGTCCGCGGGCAAGCGCCCGATGTGCGCGACCGTCTGTCCGAGTCAGGCGCTGTTCTTCGGGACGAGGGAGCAGATCCTGGCCCTCCGACCGGAGTCGTACCCGACCAACCACTTTCGGTTCGGCGAGCAGACGATCACCACCCGCGTCAACGTGATGGTGCCGCGCAAGCAGGCTC
>JBGTBZ010000171.1:0-8044 GCA_041749155.1 Phycisphaerae bacterium | reverse complement strand
GTCGGCACCGCCCTGAAGCGCGGGGATGCCGTGGATGTCGCACAGGTGCGACGTTTCGCCGAGGCGATGCGCAGCGCGTAAGGCCCGGTTGCCGCGAGATTGCCGGAAACCGGCGCTGGCGCAGAGGCCCCGGCGCGTTATGCCCGGAACATGTCTGACTACGCCCTCGACCGCGACGACCGCCGCCGGGCCGATGATGCCCGCAAGAACGAGAAGAAGCCCGGCTGGTTTGCCGTCGCCAAGTCCGCCTTCTGGGACTTCATCGCCGACGACGTCCTCACCCAGGCCGCGGCGGTGGCGTTCTACACCGCCCTCTCCTTCGCGCCACTGCTCATGCTGACGGTCTTCATCTTCGGCCAGCTCGATTCCATCATGGGAACGGGCACGCAGGACCGCGTCATCGGCGAGATCCAGTCGCTCATGGGCACGGGCGCCGCCGACGTGGTCGAGGAAGTGCAGACCCAGCAGGCAGAGCGCCCCAGCCTCTCGCTCTTCTCGCTGACGGGCATCATCGGCATCATCGCCCTGATCTGGTCCGCCAGCGGCGTCTTCGCGCAGCTCCAGGCGGCGCTCAACGCCATCTGGGACGTGGAGCAGGCGCCCGGCGCCGGGCTCATGGGATGGCTTCGCAAGCGCGGGCTCTCGATCGGCGTGATCTTCGCGATCCTCTTTTTGCTGCTGGCGTCGCTGGTGGTCACGGCCCTGCTGAATGCCATCCTCGGCGGGGGCGGCGACGAGGGAGTGATCTGGATGGTCGTCAACTTCGTGATCTCGTTCGTTGTCTATGTGGCGCTCTTCGCACTGATCTTCAAGTACCTGCCCGACGTGACCATCCCCTGGCGCGCCGTCTGGTTCGGCGCGGTAGTGACGGCGGTGCTGTTCGTGCTGGGCAAGTGGGCGATCGGCTTGTATCTCAGCAAGAGCGACCCGGGCAGCGCCTACGGCGCCGCCGGAAGCCTGCTGGTCCTGCTGCTGTGGGTCTATTACTCCGCGATCATCGTCTTCCTGGGGGCGGAGTTCACGCAGGCCTGGGCCAAGCATGCCGGCATCGTCATAGCCCCCGAAGCGCACGCCCAAGCCGCCCCCACCCGCAAGGAAGAACCCGCCAACGAAGAGGCGGAAACGGTGAAATGAGAAGCCCGGCCATTCTCATGGCCGGGCTCCGGGACCATTCAGGTCACACCAACCTCAATTCTTCGGCAGCACCGTCTCCAGCCCCGGCACCTTCGCCGCCCCCTCGGGGACCTGGATGCTGCTGCCCTCAAAGTCATCCTCCGACAGCGGCTGGTACCGCCCGCCAAGGTGCTCTGCCAGGAACGCCTCGCTGACGCCGAAGAAGCTCATCCGGTTCGGCGGACGCATGAAGCCGTGGCCCTCGTCGGGGTAAAGCACGTACGTCACCGGGATGTTCTTGGCCTTCATGGCCTGGACGATCTGGTCGCTCTCCGACTGCTTCACGCGCGGGTCATTGGCCCCCTGGCCGATCAGCAACGGCGCCCTGATGTTGTCCACGTGCGTCAGCGGGCTGGCCTCGGTCAGCAGGGCCTTGCCCTCCTCGGTCGTGGGGTCGCCCACACGCGTGTAGAACATCTTCTTGGCTGGCTCCCAGTACGGGGGGATCGTTGCCAGCAGCGTCATGATGTTGCTCGGACCGACGATGTCCACGCCCGCGGCGTAGATGTCGGGCGTCATCGTCAGGCCGGCGAGCGTGGCGTATCCGCCGTAGCTGCCGCCCATGATCGCCACCTTGTCCGTCTGGGCGATGCCGTTCTCGACCGCCCACGCGACGGCGTCGGTCAGGTCATCCTGCATCTTCTTGCCCCACTCCAGGTTGCCGGCGTTCACGTGGTTCTTGCCGAAGCCCGTGGAGCCCCGGAAGTTCACGCTGAGCACCGCATAGCCCCGGTTGGCCAGCCACTGGTGCATCGCGTTGTAGCCGAAGGCGTCGCGGCCCCAGGGTCCGCCGTGAACCAGCAGCACCATCGGCACCGCCTGCTCGGGCACCGGAACGCTCACGCCGGAGGCCTGCTTCGTCTCCACGCCGGCGGGCAGCGTCAGGTAGCTGACCAGGGCCAGCTCGTCGCGCGCCGGGATCACCACCGGGTGCATCGGCTGAAGCGCCCCTTCCTGCGCCAGCGCCTCGATCCGAGAGTTGTTGCTGAAGAGGTAGGTCTCCTTGCCGCCGCGGGCGCTGGTCGCGCCGGGATTGCGCTCGTACAGGTAGTAGCGCACCGGACCGTCGCTGGTGCTGAGCGCGATAACCCACTTGCTGTCGTCCAGCGTCCGGCTGGTCACGCCCCACTCGCCCTCGCCGGCAAGCTCATCCAGCTTCGCCACGTCTGCGGCGATGCGGTTGTCCAGGACCTTCCAATCGTTCTTCTCGTAATTGAACGCCACCGCCTGGACCGTCTTGTCGGTCGGGTGGATTATCGCCCCGCCGATGTCCGCCTTGTCGTCCTCCGCCAGCAGCTCCTGCTTGCCGGTGGAAAGGTCCAGCTTGTACAGCGCCGCGGTGTCACGGTCCTTCGAATCAGCCAGGTACACCGTGTTGGCGTCCTTGCCGAACCCCAGGATGTTGGAGCCCAGCGTGTCCTCGAAATCGACCTTGCGCCACTCCTTCCACTGGTCGTCCTGTCCGCCCATGGCCTGCTGGCCCGGCGGCGTCAAACCCTGCGCCTGCGGCGCGGCAGGCTGGCGGCCCTCTGGACCCTGCTTGCCGGCATGCTCGTAGATGACGATTCCGCCGTCGTTGGCGAAGGCGCTGGCGAAGCGCACGTTGTACTCATCATCGGTCACGAAGCCAGCGACGACGTTGTTCTGGATCGTACCCGGGTGCTGCACGACCAGCTTCTTCTCGCCCGTGGCGATGTCCATCTCGTATACGTCGTGGAACATCGGCACGCGCTCGTTCAGCGCCACCAGGATACTGCCCGGCTTCTTCTCCGACACCCCCTGAACCTCCGCACGCACATCGTTGTTCTCGTGCAGCGGCGCGCTCTTGCCGCTCTTCAAGTCCACCTTATACAGATTGAAGTTCTCGTTTCCCCCCGTGTCCTGCAAGTACAGGATGTGCTGATTGTCGTAGGCCCAGAAGTACTGCGTGATCCCGCGTCCCTTGTCGGCGGTGATCGGCTTGCCGTCCCGCGGGCTGCCCACCGGGGCCACCCACAGGTTCATCACGCCGTCCACCGGAGCCGACCATGACAGGTGCTTGCCGTCGGGGCTGATCCGCACCGCGGCGTGGTCCGGGTTGCCGAAGAAAACGTCACGGGGAATAAGCTCCGGCTCCTGAAGGGCCGTGCCGTTGAGATGCGCGCCTGCGGCGCTGCCGCCGAGGAGGCACGCTGCCGCCGAAAGGATGAGAATGTGCTTCATGTGTTGCATTGCTGGTGGGTGGGAGGTTCGGGACTGGGGCGATTAAAGGCGCCCTGCCGGCCCCCGGGGGGATGTCCGAGCTACGCCGGCTGCCCCGTCGATCCACCGCTAGCATCCCCCGCGGCCTGGAAAGTCGCATCAATGGGGGAATCTTCGCCTTCCCTGCGCATCCTGGCAGCGCCAAGCGACCCCCGGCGTGATAGGCTGGTGCGCTAGGAAGGCCCGCGATGGATCGCCGCCGACTTGCCCACTTTGCCGGATTGCCGCCATGGATGGTTCTCACCTGACGCTGCTCGCCCTTGCCCAGGCTTCGGGCCCTGCTGAGTCGCTCAGCGCGCACTTCCGGCCGCTCGACTGGGTCGTGCTCATCGGCTACCTCGCCCTGGTCAGCGTGCTGGGCGTGTGGCTCGCCGGGCGCCAGCGCGACCTCAAGGACTTCTTTCGCGGCGGCAGCGGACTGCCCTGGTACGCCGTCACCGGCTCGATCATCGCGACGATCATCTCCGCGGTGACTTTCGTGGCGGTGCCTTCGAGGATGTTCCGCGAGGGCGGGAACTTTACATACCTGCAGCTTGGTCTGATCGCGGGGCTGCTCTCGCGCGCCTTCGTCGCGTTTGTGCTGGTGCCCGCCTATTGGAAGCACCGCGTGTACAGCCCGTACGACTACATGGGCGCGAAGCTCGGCGAGTCGGCCCGCTCCGTTACCACCGCCCTCTTCTCCCTGCTGGGCCTGCTCGCGCAGGCGGCCCGCGTCTATCTCACCGCCAAGATCCTCGAGCTGATCATGTACGATCACCTGCTCGCCCTGGCGGAGGCGACGGGCATTGGGACGCTGGTCTGGGCGGTGCTGATCATCGGCGTGATCGCCGTCGCCTGGACGATGCTCGGCGGGATCGCGACGGTTGTCTGGACCGACGCGATGCTGTCGCTGGTGTTCGTCACCGGCGGCGTCGTCGCCCTGGCCGTCGTTGCGTTCAATCTCCCCGGCGGCGTGGGCGAGATCTTCTCCTCCGGCTGGGAGGCCGGGAAGTTCAAGCTCTTTTCCTTCGGCAGCGACGCCAACTGGGCCAGCGCCTGGGGCGCATTCTTCGCCGAGCCCTTCACGATCTGGGCCGCCGTCTTCGCCGTCACCTTCGGCAACATCGGCAGCTACGGCACCGACCAGCTCACCGCCCAGCGCATCTTCGCTTGCCGCAGCAAGCGCGACGCCCAGGTCGCCATGCTCAGCAGCTACGCGGCGGAGGTGGTCGTCGCCCTCATGCTCCTCGTCGGCGTTGGGCTCTGGGCCTTCTACCGGGCCAATCCGCAGCTGCTGACAGGCGAGGCCGGGCGCATCGTCAGCGAGAACCCCGACAACATCTTTCCACTCTTCATCCTCCGGCAGGTGCCGCAGGGGCTGACCGGCCTGATCATCGCCGGCATCTTCGCCGCCGCCATCAGCTCGCTGACCAGCATCCTGGCGGCCCTGGCGCAAACCACCCTCTCCGCGGTGTACATGCCGCTGCGCCGTATCGATCCGGAGATCGGCACCGATGCGGCGCACGGACGGGAGCTGATCTTCGTCTCCCGCCTGCTGATCATCTTCTGGGGCGCGGCGCTCTGCACGGTGGCCTTCAGCGTCGACCGGTTCCTGACCTTGCAGCGCGAGCAGGGGATTGACGTGCCGTTCCTGGACCTGGCCCTGGGGCTGGCCAACTACGTCGTCGGATCGCTTTTGGCCGCCTTCCTGCTCGCGTGGCTGCCGCTGCGCGTGAACGCCTGGGGGTTGGTCTTCTCCGCGCCGCTGAGCGTTTTCACCGTGTACGCCGCCGCCTTTCACGACCAGCGGACGATGTGGGTCTGCGTCGGCGTCGCCAGCCTTCTCATGCTCATCTGGGTGCTCTCCGCCCTGTTCGGCAGGGTGGATCAGCGGGCCCGGCGGTTGAACCGCACCCTCTGGCTGGCGGCCGGCTGCGGGCTCATGCTTCTGGTCTGGTGGAAGCTCTGGTTCGTGCAGCTTGATGCCGCGGGCGAACCGGTGCTTTCGGCGGACGGGTCGGTGCGGAAATTCACGATCGCCTGGCCCTGGTACGCCCCGCTGGGCGGGTTCGTGGCCTTCACGTTCGGCTACCTCCTGGCCGACCGCCGCGAGGGCCCTGCGGGGGCGTGATGTGGCGTTCATACCCCTCGCGCCGCGGTGCGCGTTTTTGATCAGAATCGCGCACCAACGTGGGCGGTATGCATGGATTACCCGCGCCACGCCTCCGTAGGGTCGATTCCCGCCTCCGCCGTCGAGATTTTTGCAAGGAGTCCGCGGTGCGCGTTCTGGTCGTCCCCCAGCCCCGCAAACTGATCCGCGGCACGCCAGAAACGGTCGCAAAGCGCCTCAATTCGCCCCGCCGACGCTCGCAGCCGCTGCTCCGGCACGCGCTGCGCCAACAACTCGACCGCCCACCGCTGGGACTGCGGGTTGTGACAGACGCACACCATGTCGAGCCCCGCCTCGACGCCCTGCAGCAGCGCCTGCTCGAACGGGAAGTGATCCGCAAGGGCCTTCATCTCGAAGTCATCGCTGACGATCACGCCTCCAAACCCGAGTTGATCACGCAAGACACCCTGCAGGACCGGCGTGCTGATCGTCGCCGGCCTGCCTGGGTCGATCGTCCTCGCCACCACGTGCGCCGTCATCACGCACGCAACACCAGCCGCCACACCCGTGCGGAAGGGAGGGAGCTCCACCGATTGCAGGCGCCGCAGATCATGTTCCACCACCGGCAGCCCGTAGTGCGAATCCACGCTCGTGTCTCCGTGCCCCGGAAAATGCTTGCAGCACGCCGCCACGCCCTCCTCCTGCATGCCCCGCACCAACTCCGCCCCGGCCCGGGCCACCACCTCCGGGTCGCGCGAGAGCGACCGGTCGCCGATCACCGGGTTGGCGGGGTTGGTGTCCACGTCCACCACCGGGGCGAAGTTGATGTCGATCCCTACCGCCCGCAGCTCGCGACCCATGATCCGCCCGACCTGGCGGGCCAAGCCGAAATCGCCGCTTTTCTCGATCGCCCGACCCAGCTCCCGCATGCTCGGAATCGCGCTGAACCCCTCCCGCACGCGCGACACCCGCCCCCCCTCGTGATCGATCGCCACCAGCAGCCGACCATGCCCAGCCCCGGGAGCGGACCTCGCCTTCAACTCCGCCACCAGTTCCGCCACCTGCTCCGGCCCGCCGGTGATGTTCCGCGAAAACAGGATCACCGCTCCGAGGCCGCGGTCGATGAGCTCGTCGATCACCGCACGATTTTCCGGGGTAAACCCGGCGCAGATCATCCTGGCTGCAAGTCGCTCTGCCTCCATCGCCGCTACTCCTCCGGCCCAGAGACCGCCCGGTCATCCCGGTCGTACGCCTGGTCCGCATTCCCCGCCGCCAACTCGAACCGCTCCACGGCCGTCGCCCGGCCCGTCGCTTCGTCGATGTCCGCGATCACGCCGCACAGCCGCACGTCGCCTGTCGCCACCTCGAACGGCGAGGGGATGTTGTCCGCCATCCAGCCGACGACCGCATCCTTCCGCCGGCCCAGCACCGAGTCGTACGGGCCGCACATGCCCACATCCGTGATGTAGGCCGTTTCCCCGCCAGCGGTGCCCGCAATCAGCTTCGCGTCGGCGGTCGGGATGTGCGTGTGCGTGCCGAAGGCCAGGCTCACCCGCCCCGCCAGGTGCCAGCCCAGGGCCTGCTTTTCGCTCGTCGCTTCGCAGTGCAGTTCCGCTACAACGACTTTCACATTCGGCGGCAGCTCCGCGAGGATCCGGTCCGCCATCGTGAACGGGTTGTCCGCGGGCATGTTCGCGATGAAAAGCCGTCCCAGCACCACGAAGACCGCCACCGGCACCTCGCGCCCGCCGACATCCACCGGCACGATCACGTGCGTCCGCCCGGCGGCCTTTCGGCTGATGTTGGCGGGGCGGATGATACGCTCGCTGGAATCCAGCACCGGCAGGATGTCGGCCTTGCGGAAGGCATGATCCCCCAGCGTCACGCACCCCACGCCGTAGCTGCGCAGCTTGCGGAAGAGATTGGCGGTGATCCCGCTGCCGCCGGCGATGTTCTCGCCGTTGGCGATGACCAGGTCGATGGAGTGCTGCTTCACGACCCCCGGCAGCAGCTCATGCACCGCCGCCCGTCCCGGCCTGCCGACGATGTCGCCAAGGGCGAGGATCCGCATCGGTCAATGTTAGCAGAGCCGGGGACCGCGTAGACACAACCGACGACGGCGACTGGTATACCGGCGTGTGGTACGATCAACACATGCGGTGTTCGATACCTGCCATTGTCTCTGTCTTGGCATTCTCGTGTGGCTGGTCGGCTGCATACGCCCAGGACTCGGTCCCCCAGGTCGGCCAACCCGCGCCTCCGATCCGCGTGGGTGGTGTCGTGCAGAATCCCAACGGGGAGCCGGTTCGGGACGTGACCTCGAAGGACCTGTTTGCAGCCCTCAAGGGGAAGGTCGTGGTCATCGAGTTCTGGGGGACGTGGTGCGGGCCCTGCGTGGCTGCCATGAAATCGCTGGAGACCGTCGAGCGCGCCGCGGCCGCGGCTCCGGACGGCGATGACTTTGTCTTTGTCTACATCACCGACGAAGCCCCGCCGCACGTGCGCCAGTGGCTCGCGGCCGACGAGCGGCGCCGGCCCGGC
>JBGTBZ010000170.1:0-3951 GCA_041749155.1 Phycisphaerae bacterium | reverse complement strand
TCGCTCCCGCCGACGTGAAAGGCCGCCCCGAGGGACCGCGTGCCGAGTCCGCCGAAGAGAGACGTGGCGCCGAGGAGGGAGGCGCTCTTGAGGAAGTCGCGCCGGCCGGTGCCGGAGCGCGTGGCGGCGGGTGAGGGCGGTGTCATGAGGCCATGGTTGTCCCACACCGGCCCGCGCAAATCAACGGCGGGCAACGATCGTGACGGGCTCCCGACACGCCGCTGTTACACCCTTACCGCCTTCTTCATCTTCCGATCCGCCCGCTTGCGTCGCTTTGGTCGAGCAGCACCTTTCTCAACTGCGGGGTTGGCGATCTGTGCCGCACTCGGGGCAGCGGGCGAGCGACTCGCGGAGATCATAACCGCACCTGGGGCATCTGCCCCGCCGTGCCCGCCGAACGGAGCGGCGGTTCCTCCACAGCCACAGAGCTGGAAGCGGCAAGCCGGCAAGCACGAGCGGCCAGTAGGGCAGCGTGAAGATCTGCACGCCGATCACTAGCGGCACCGGCCCGGTTCCATCCCGTCCGCGCACCCACGCGATGCCGCGCTCGTCGACGTAATGAAAACCCCAGCGCTCAAGCCTGCCCGGCGGTTGCGCTCCCAGATTGCCGACGGGACCGAACATCTCGTACGACGTGTGACGTACGTTCATCACCTCCACCGGGGGCAGGTCGCGCGAGCCTGTCGGATATTCAACCACACGACGCGTAATCCCTAGGCGGCCGGATGTGCTGCTGATCCACGTGATGCGCCAGGACCCGCCGCGCTCGATTCCCTGGGGATTGCCATGGTCGAGCATCCCGAACGTGTCAAATGTGTCGTCGGTCGGCTCGAAAAGCGCGACGTCCCAGCCAGCTTTGTGGTGCCGGGCCACCTCATGCCAGGGGAGCGGTCGGGCGTAACTGGCCGCCCATGCCGCTCCCGCCGCCAGCGTGAGCAGGAGCGAAGCACCGCCAAGCAAGGCAAATACGATGCGTCTCACGATGGCGCAGCATATCTGGTGAAGTCCGCGGAGTAATCCCCCGGCGCGTCACTCCCCCACTCCCACCGCCTTCCTCACCTTCCGATCCGCCCGCTTCCGGTTGTGCTCATCCAGCAGCGTCTTGAGAAGTCGGATTGTCAACGTCGACCTGCCCGCGCAACGCATGAACAGTTCCACACTCTGGGCACCTGTCGCTGTTGAGGCCGTACAAGCTGTAGCCGCAGTTTGTGCAGTGACCATCGCGAGATGTCCGCCATCGCCACAGAAGGATGGCAACCAACCAGGCCACTATCGCAGGATAGAGTCCGAACACTCCGGCGCTGAAGTAGGTGCCGTGGTTCAAGAACGCATCGAACCCGAGCCTACTTATTCGGCGATCTGTCTTTCTCAGATCAGTACTCACGACGAAGCCCGTCCAACCGGCGCCGCCATGGAACTCCCGCTCTTGAAGATTGCCTTTGGACGGCTTCGCAAAGTCAATCACGACGTGGAACTGCCCTCGGCCAATGTGTGCCTGAAGCAGACCATATCCCGATGTTGAGGAGGTCCAGGATAGTGAGGGCGAGCGGTGGCTCGCGATGCTGACAAAGCAGAATGTACTCAGAGCGAACAGGAGGGTCAGAAGAGAAGCCAAGGCGATTGCCAGGCGAAGGAGTCGCGGGTGGCGCGGCTTCATGAAATGTAGTATACCGGCAGCCGCAAGCGGATCGTAGCGCATGTTGCTGCCACTGTTGCGCTCACGCCTCCACCCCCACCGCCTTCCGCACCTTCCGATCCGCCCGCTTCCTTTCGTTCTCATCGAGCAAAACCTTTCTCAGCCGGATCGCCGCGGGGGTGATTTCGACCAGCTCATCCTCCTCGATGTACTCCAGGGCCTGCTCGAGGGTCGGCTTCCAGGCGGGCCTCAGGAGGATGGCGTCGTCCTTGCTCGTGGTGCGGAAGTTGGTGAGCTGCTTGGCGCGCACGACGTTGACGACGATGTCGTTCTCGCGGCAGTGCTCGCCGACGATCTGGCCGGGGTAGACCTGCTCCTGCGGGCTGACGAACAAGATGCCTCGCTGCTGGAGATCGTCCAGGGCGTAGCTGGTGACGGTGCCCGCCATGTTCGCGATCATGACGCCGTTGGCCCGGCCCGCCATCTCGCCCTTGGCGGGCTGGTAGCCGTCGAAGGTGTGGTGCATGCTGGCCTCGCCCTGCGTGGCAGTGAGCAGGCGGGTCTTCATGCCGATGAGCCCGCGGGCGGGGATGGTGAACTGGAGGTGGGTGATGCCGGCGCGCTGGTCCATCTTCTCGAGCGTGCCGCGGCGCAGGCCGACGATCTCCATCACCGGGCCCATGGCGGCTTCGGGGACGTCGACGGTGAGGCGCTCGTAGGGCTCCAGCAGCTTGCCCGGGTGGGCCGGATCCTTCTTCATGACGACCTGCGGCTTGCCGACCGAGAGCTCGTACCCCTCGCGGCGCATGGTCTCCAGGAGGATGCCCAGGTGCAGCAGGCCGCGGCCGGAGACCTGCATGGCGTCGTTGTCCTCGCTGGCCTCGACGCGGAGGGCGACGTTGCTCTCCAGCTCGCGCATGAGGCGGTCGCGGATGTTGCGGCTGGTGACGTACTTGCCTTCCTTGCCGGCGAAGGGGGAGTTGTTGACGCGGAAGGTCATCGTCAGCGTCGGCGGCTCGATCTCCAGGGCCGGCATGACGGCGATGTTTTCCGGGTCGGCGATGCTGTCGCCGATCTCGATGTTGTCCATGCCGACCAGGGCGACGATGTCGCCGGCCGAGGCTTCCTCGACGTCCGTGCGGCCGAAGCCCTCGAAGCTCTGCACCTGGAGGACCCGCCCCGGACGCTCGCCGCTGCGGCCGATGAGCTTGACGAACTGCCCGCTCTTGATGCGCCCGCCATAAATGCGCCCGACGCCGATGCGCCCGACATATTCGCTGTAGGCCAGCGTCTGGATGCGCAGGCGCAGGGCCTCATCCGCGTCAGCGCGCGGGGCGGGGACGTATTCGAGGATCGCCTCGAACACGGGGCGGATGCTGTCGCCGGGGTCTTCGAGCGTCGTGGAGGCCACGCCCTCGCGCCCGGAGGCGTAGATGACGGGGAAGTCGAGCTGCTCGTCATTCGCCTCCAGCTCCACGAACAGATCGAAGATCTCGTTAAGAACGGCGTCGGGCCGGCGGTCGGGGCGGTCGATCTTGTTGATGATGACGATGGGCCTCAGGCCCAGGTGCAGCGCCTTGCCCAGCACGAACCGCGTCTGCGGCATCGGCCCCTCGGCGGAATCGACCAGCAGGAAGCAGCCGTCCGCCATCCCCAGCACGCGCTCGACCTCGCCCCCGAAGTCGGCGTGGCCGGGGGTGTCGATGATGTTGATCTTGGTGGTCTCGCCCGACCGCGGGTCCGTGTAGCGCACGGCGACGTTCTTGGAGAGGATAGTGATGCCGCGCTCGCGCTCCAGGGGGTTGGTGTCGAGCAGGAACTCGCCGGAAACCTGTGTATCGCGGAAGTTCCCGCTCTGGCGCAGGAGCTGGTCGATCAGCGTGGTCTTGCCGTGATCGACGTGAGCAATGACCGCGACGTTGCGCAGGTCGTTGCGAACGGCAGACTTACGGGCAGTCGCGATGGCGGCGGCGGATTGGAGCATGCGAGGCGTTCGGTGTCGTGGGTTCCGGACCGTAGCAGAGACTTCCAGCCTCCGCCCCTGGGCCTTGGGTTTCCTGACATCCGAGGCCAGCGACTGAAAGTCGCCGGTACGGCGCGAGGGGCGGGATCGTAGGTCCGGGAGTGATAAGACGTTCGTGGAAGCCTTCAGGGTCGCTTTGAGGGAGAAAAACCCGCTAAGCTGCACGCACCTCATGCCCCCACCGCCGAAAAGGTTCCAGCGCGAGCCCCTGACCCTTCGCCGCAGGCTGCGGCAGAAGTGGTTTGTCTGGCGGATGGCCGGCGACGCCGCGGCGCGGCGGGCGCTGCTCGGT
>JBGTBZ010000169.1:0-10460 GCA_041749155.1 Phycisphaerae bacterium | reverse complement strand
TGGCCGACGTCTGGGCCGTTGCGGACATCGCCGTAAGTCGAAGCGGCGCAAGCAGTTGCCACGAGCTGCTGGCCTGCGGCGTCCCCAGCGTGCTGATGCCCTACCCCTTCCACAAGGACCGCCACCAGCACGCCAACGCCGCGGAGCTCGAAAGGGCCGGCGCCGCCGTCGTCATCGAGGACACGAAAGACCGTACGAAAAACGCCGACGCCCTGCGGCCGGTCCTGGAATCGCTCCTCTACGACGCCGCCCGCCGACAGCAAATGTCCGACGCCGCAAAACAATCCGCCAAGCCCACCGCCGCAGTGGAAGTGGCCAAGGCGCTGGCAGGGATGATCAACTGAATCTGGGACCCCAGATTGAATCGGTCATCCACCGGCTTAGTCACTCCCCCGCCTCCACCGGCTTCAGGTACTTCACCGCATCAAAACGGATATCCACCCACGCCGGATACCGCCCGCCGAACGCCTCCACCACCGTCCGCAAATGGGCAAGCTTCGCGGCGGGCGTTGCCTCAACCAGCGTGTCGGTGGACCCCGGCGGCTGGCCCCAGCGGATCTCCGTGTTCGCGGTCGTCCACAGGATTACCTGCGGCGCCCCGCCGCGCACGCCGACGTTCGCCACGTCGATCAGCACCACGTCCCGCGCCGCCGGTTCGCCGTGGAGCAGGGCCGCCACCTCCAGGCCAGCACGCAGGTGGGCGCTCTCCCACGCCGTCCCCGCCGACCGCGGAGGCTCGCGCTTCAGGCCCGTGATAATCCGCAGGTTCGTCGATCGGTCGTGCCCATCCATGATCGCCCGCACCTCGTCGGCCGTGTACTGGATCGGCAGGAGCACGCCATTGCGATCCACCAGGTGGTAGCTCGTCTCGCGGCCGCTGTCCCAACGCGCGATCGCCTGCGGCGTCCGGTAGTCGCAGTCGACCAGGATCGTGTCGCGCTCCGCCACGCGCGCCCGGCGGACGAGGTTCACCCGCTCGATCCATCCGTCCCGCGACAGGATGTCGTGCAGATTCACCAGCAGGTCATGATCCAGCGTCGATCCCTGCCGCGGCAAGGCCTCCGCCAGCCGGCCGGCGACCTGCCCCGCAAGGCGGTCGTTCATCCAGACCGGCCGGTTTACCAGCACAAGCGCCGGCGGGCGGTCCACGACGGTGTACCGCTCCCGAACGTGCTCCCCCAGGGCCCGATACCCGATGGAAAAGCCGCCGATTACGACAATCAGGGCAAAGGCGTTGATGAGCCGCTTCGTCCACCGCCGCCGGCGCTCCAGTTGCTCGGGCGTCAGCACTTTGGACTTGGGCTTGTTCTGTTTCCGCGGATTGGGACGTACTTTGGCCATTCGGTCCACGGAACATCGGCAACCCGGTGGTCCCAACGCCAGAAGAAGTGTCCGATAACGGCCCCTACACCCCGGACGGAGCCGGCCTTGAGCGGCGGCGGGCCAGCAACCCGAGCCCCGCGATCCCCAGCACACCCAGCGTCGCCGGCTCGGGCACGGTGACCAGCCAGACCTGCCGATCGGAGGAGATGAAATCGCTGGTCAGCAGCGTGAACTGGTTGTTGTTGTTGAGCTCCCCCAACTTGATGACGGACACCTGCGTCCCGCCGATGAACTCGCCCAGCTCGATGATTTTATCGGCAATGGGATCGTCGCCCGTGTAAATTCCGCCCATCGCGCCGCCGCCTTCGAGCACGGCTTCGAACACGACCGTCCCCTGGTCGTTGATCACCACGCGATGGAACGACTGGAACGGGCCGGTGTTGTCGACGATCGTCGTGTACGTGCGTGGCATGCCGTACGCCGCGGGCTCCACCACGTAAACGCCAGGCAGCAGAGTTACCGTGTCGATGAGTGTGCCACCCGAGTCGTTAGCGGGATCGTAGAAGTTCATCGTCACCGTCGTGTTCAGCGAGAAAGCGATCTGTCCCGCAGAGTTCATCGACGGCATCGGCTGCACGCCCACGCTGGTCTGCTCGATGGCGGTCTTCGTGTCCGTCAGGGCCTGCTCGGGGGTCTCGAAGACGAGAATGCCGCGGCCCAGCCCGCCGAAGGGGCGGACGTGCTCCATCTGCACCGCCACCTGACCGGCGTCGTTCACATCCAGCCGCTGCGTATTGTAAAAGACGCCGCTGCCGCTGCGCAGCACCGACTGCCCCCCAAGCACCGGGCCGCGGTAGATCGCTCCCAGGGCGCTGACGATCGTGCTGTAGGCGACGGTGTCGTTCTCTGAAAGGGCCACGAACCGCGCCCCTGGGCCCGGTTCGTCAGTCTGCAGGTCTTCGTGCAGCGTGAAAATCGACCCGCCCGACGTCGTCGTGCGGTAGACACCCTGGAAAAAGTCCGGTCCGCCGGGGCTCCGCCGCGAGACGAAGGCCACGTTCCCGGCGGAGTTGACCGCAAGGCCCGTGACGACGTTGAAGTTTCCAGAGGCCAGGTCGATTGGAGTGAGGATCCCGGCCTGCCATGCGAAGAGGGCATCCACCTCTCCCGGAAGCGACTCCGCGGCGAAGACCACCCGCCCGTCATCCGACAAGGCCACCGGAACGTTGGGATTCAGGAACCCGACGTTGTTGACGAACTCGCGGGCGACCTGCGTGAAGGTCACGTCCGCCGCGCCGGGCGTCGCCAGCATCAGGACGAAAACCGACGCAACCACGGAATAGGACCAGAATGAGCGCACTTTCCTCCTCGGACAATGATCGCCCATCGTACCGCCCGGGCGCGGACAAGCCCTGCGTCCCCGGCATTAAATCCGTCCTGGACGAGGCTGCCCCCCGGGCCCCCCGGCAACGCGTGCCGGATAAACCGGGGCGGCGGCTGGACGGTTTCGGCCGGCCACTTAGCGGCCCCCTCAGCCGACCGCCGTCCCGGATGATTCAGGCAGCCACCGCTTCCTGCCTCCGCGACGCGTTTACAACCAGCGCGTCGCAAAGCTCAGAAAAGCTCATCCCGGCCTCCCGGGCGGCGTCGGGCAGCAGGCTGCGGCCGGTAAAGCCGGGCATGGTGTTGATCTCCAGCAGGAACGGCTTGCCCGTCCGGTCGATCATCACGTCCACCCGCGACAGGTCCCGCGCCCCGATGATCTGGTGCGCCTCCAGGCACATCTGCTGAAGCGCCGCCACGCCGTCAGAATCGATCACCGGCGGGATGTCGAAGCGGTGCGCGGCGCCCGCCGGGCTGTATTTCTGCTGGTAATCGAACCACTGCCCCTCCCCCGGATCGATCCAGATTGGCGGAAGAGCCCTGTCGAACAGGATCCCCACCGTCAGCTCCCAGCCGTCGATGTACTGCTCCACCATGCACGCCCCATACTTGGCGACCAGGTAGCTCACCGGCTCCGCCACGTCCGCGGTCGCCTCGGGGGCGGTCTTGCGCAGGAAGCAGTCGATGCTGCTGCCTCCCCCGACGGGCTTCACCACGCACGGCCCGGGCGCCTGGCGGACGCTGGGCGTGTCGATGAGGCGGAACGGCGGGGTCGGAAGGCCGGCAAGCTGCCACAGGCGCTTGGTCTCGACCTTGTTCATCCCCAGCCGGCTGGCGGCGGAGCCGCTGCCGACGAAGGGGATGTCGCGACCCTCGAGGATCTCCTGGAGTTCGCCGCTTTCGCCCCATTCGCCGTGCAGGACGGGGAAGACGACGTCGGCGGGGACATCCAGGGCCGAGAGGTCGTCCGGCTCGATGTCCGCCAGGTGCACGACGTGCCCCGCCTCCTTGAGCGCCGCCGCCACGGCCCGGCCGCTGGTCAGGCTGATTTCACGTTCGTTGCTGGGACCCCCAGCCAGGACGGTAACACGCATCGCAGACTCCTTTCTGCCTTCGTAGCACGGGCATCCTGCCCGTGATCGGGCGCCAGCCCGATTCTTGGCCGAACCGTCTTCAAGGCTCCCGCCGCATTCGCGTCGGGACACGGTCACGACGCCCGTGCTACGCCACGATCACGGCCACATCCTAGCTTCCGTCTCCAGCCGCACGCCATGGCGGCTTTCGACCCGCTCCTTCACCTCCGCCACCAGGTTCCGCACATCCTGCGCGGTGCACGGTGGATGGGCAATGATGAAGTTGGCGTGCTTGGCGCTCACCTCCGCGTTGCCGACCCGCAGGCCTTTCAGGCCGCTCTGGTCGATCAGCGAGCCAGCGGACAGTCCGCGCGGGTTCTTGAACATGCAGCCGGCGGACCTGGTGTTCAGAGGCTGCGTGTTCTGCTTGTACATCCAGATCTCCTTGGTCCGCTTCGTGCAGGCCTCGGGATCGTCGATCTCCAGCTCAAGCTCGGCTGACAGGATGTACGGCGCGACGATGTTCGTGCGCCGGTACTCGAAGATCAGGTCGTCCCGCGTCCTGTCGAAGACCCGTCCCGCGGGGTCCATCACCGTTACCCGGCTGATATTCGCCCCAAAATCGCCGAACTTGCCCCCCGCGTTCATCCGAACGCCGCCGCCGACCGTCCCGGGGATGCCCGCCATGCACTCGATGCCCGAGAGCCCCTCGCGGCACGTGTGCAGGACCAGCTTCTGCAGGTCCACGCCGGCCTTCACCGTGACCCGGGCGGTACCGCCCACCTCATCCCGGTCAATGTTGACCTGCCGCCAGTACTCTTCCCCGAGCCGGATTACCGCACCTGGAACGCCTTCGTCGCTCACCAGCACGTTCGCTCCGAGCCCCAGCACGTACACCGGGATGCCGTACTCCTCGCACCGCCGGGCCACCTCCTGCAGTTCCTCCACGCTCCGCGGGCGGATGAAGTAACGGGCAGGACCCCCGACACGGAACCACGTGTACCGGGCCAGCGGAAAGTCGTATTCCACGATCTCGCCCAGCCCCTCAAAGGGCTGCTGTTTTCCGGGATGGCGCGGTGCTGCAAGGGTCATGTTTGAGAATCTGGAGCGGGAGACTCACTGGCTTCCACTAGCCGCTTGCCCACCTGCCACACGTTCCCCGCGCCCATCGTAACCACCAGATCACCGGCGCGAAGCTCCCCACGTAAACGTTCGATGATCTTTTCGAAGGTCGACACGTGCTCCGCATGCTGCCCCGCCGCGCGGATCCGCTCCGCCAGCGTGCCGCTGGAGACGAATCGCTGGTCGTCGGCCGTGTCGCGCACGCTGTAGATGTCCGGCAGAAAAACCAGGTCCGCCCCCGCGAAGCTCGTCGCGAAGTCGTCCAGCAGGTGCCGCGTACGGCTCGCCTGGTGCGGCTGGAAGATGCATATCACCCGCCGCGGCTCGTATCGCTCCCGCAGCGCCGAGAGCGTCAGACGGATCTCCGTCGGGTGGTGGGCGTAGTCGTCCACCACCGGCACCCCCAGCCCGGGCACCTCCCCCATCGGCATCTGCCGGCGATCCACGCCCCGGAAGTCGCTCACCGCCTCCGCCGCCTGCTTCACGTCAGCCCCCACCGCCACCGCCGCAACCACCGCCTGGGCGGCGTTGTAAAGGTTGTGCTGGCCGGGGATTGCCAGCCGGATCGTCGCCACCTGACGCCCTTCGTGCAGCAGGTGCGCCACCGGGCATCCCTGGCTCATGCCCGCCGGCACCAGCGTCCACTCGCATCCCAGCCCCTTCCCCACGCGCCAGACCTTTTCGCGGTGATCCTCCACGAGGCTGGCCGAGTGCGGATCGTCGCCGTTGAGCACCAGCCGCCCGTCCTCCGGCAGCTTGCCGCAAAACGCCCCGAAAGCCTCCAGGATCTCCCCGATGCCCCCCGGATACGTGTCCAGGTGGTCCGCCTCGATGTTCGTCACCACCGCCACGCGCGGCGAAAGGTTCAGGAAGCTGCGGTTGTACTCGCACGCCTCCGCCACGAACACCTCCCCGCCGCCGCTGTGGCTTCCCCCGCCGAGCTGCGGCACGACGCCCCCGATCACGAAGCTCGGATCCAGCCCGCAGCGCGTAAGCGCGTACGCCAGCATGGCGGTCGTCGTGGACTTGCCGTGCGTCCCCGCGACGGCGATACCCACCCGCTCGGCCATGATCTGCCCCAGCAGCTCCGCGTAGAAGATCGTCCTGATCCCGTACTCCCGGGCGACGGCAAGCTCCTCGTTCCCCTCGGCAACGGCGGCGGTCCGGACGACGAGGTCCACGTCCGGCGCGAGCAGTCCGCCATCCTGCTCGTCGCTGATGAGTGCCCCGCGGTCCTCGAGGCGCTGGGTGATAGTGGTTGGAGCAGGATCCGAGCCCGAGACCTCCGCCCCGGCGTCGAGCAGGATGTGGGCCAGGCCGCTCATTCCCACGCCGCCGATGCCCATGAAATGCACGCGCCGCCCGGAAAACCGGCTGGACGGCCGTGGAGCGGCTGAAGAGGTGGGATCGGGCGCGCCGATCGTCCGTGATGGCGCCAGGAGGGACATTATCGGAGCATACTACCGGCTTCGCCCCCGTACGCAACCACGGCGACCCTTGATTCGCATGTTGCGCGCCCGGAAACGCAAGTCGCGCCGCCAACGTCCGCTGCCCCCGCGGGTCTCCTGAGATGGCGGCCCGGCCGTCCGTCGCGAGAAGGCTCGTCCCTGGCTGCGGTTCATGCAGGTCGAGATCGGTTCGCGGCGTGGCCTCACTTTGTCGGCGCTTGCGTACCCACGTGCTCCCCATCCCCGGGCACGGCCAGTGGTCGGTGCGCAGGGGCCGGATTAACCCGAGTTGGCCTCATCCTTCCAAAGGAGCTGGTTCATGCGACCTTTCCGATCCACACCCGCCCTCCTCGCCGCCTTCTGCGCCGCCGCGCTGGTCTCGGGCGCTGCATTGGCCCCCGCCGCCGGGTCCGGGCAGCAGGAGCAACAGAAAAAGATGATGACCGTCAGCGGCATCGCCATCCAGCCAGATGGCTCGCCCGCCGTGGGACTGCCCGTCGAGGTCAAGGCACCGAACAAGAAGCTCGTCGACGCTGGTGGGCCCGGTGGACAGGCGCCGCCCCCAGAGCTGCTTCTGCAGCAGTCGTCGCAGGGCGCTCAGCAGCCGATGATTTCGCTGGGCAAGTCCGTGACCGACGAACAGGGCAAGTTCGCCGTGAAGTTCGAAGTCGCCCAGGACAAGCCCTCCATCCAGCTCGAGATTGGCGATAAGCGGACGACCGCCTGGCTTGTCAAGCCACTCGAGAACAAGCACAAGGACATGGATCTGGGCCGGCTGGAGCTGCGTTCGAAGGTGTAGGACCAGAATCCTCCAGGGCTGCCGCCGTATCGATATGGCAGCATATTTCCCCGCCAGACGCCGTGTTCGGCGGACCTTTCGCCGAGGTTGACCTTATCGGCCCCGTAGCGTCTGGAAGCTCGCCGGCGGCCCAACCGATGCCTTGGCAGCGTGTCTGAACATGGGGCGGGCAGACTAGCCCGCCGCACCGAACTTAACCGCAACAAACGGTCCGCTTCGAGCGTTTTGCAGTGGACATTGCGGCACGGTTCGGTAAACTTTGTAATTAGTCGCACGTTGAGAATCGCCGCCGGGGCCGCCATTGGCGGGCCTCTATCCCCGGAAACGCATCTCTTCAAACCGGGTCTGGCTTTGCCGCTCAGGTACCTGGGCAAAGTCCCGACGCCGGCGCCCGATTGGGCGCGACTCTTCTCTCACACGATTGGTCCCTTGCAAGGAGCATGCACATGCGCACTCTCAAGTTTTCCTCGACCCTGCTTGCCAGCCTGGCTGCTGCCGGCGCTCTGGCGGGCGGGATCCTCTTCGCCCCCCCGGCCTCGGCCGACGGCGTATTCCTCTCGGCTCAAGATCAGCCGCAGCGGAAGCCCTTCAACGTGACTGGCGTCGCCCTCCTCCCGGATGGCCAGCCCGCCGTCAAGTTCCCTGTTGAGATCAAGGTCCCCAACAAGGTCCTTCAGAATGCCGGTGGCGATCAGGGTGGCGGACAGGCTCCCCCGCCCGATCTGCTCTCCCAGGCCAAGGGTGGCCCCGGCGACATGCAGAAGACCGTCGCCAAGGGCGTGACCGATGACAGCGGACGCTTCACCCTGAAGGTCCAGCCCATCAACGGCAACGTCTTCTACGTGACCATTGGCGACAAGCTCAAGAGCCCCTGGATCGACAAGCCCCACCAGATCAAGGAAGAGGGCAAGGACGTCGACCTGGGTAACATCCAGCTCTCGCCGAAGGTCGGCCGCGGCTGATCTCGACAGCCTGGTTACTTCAACCCCAAGGAGCCCGCGAGTATTATCGCGGGCTCCTGCTTTGCGCGCCGCTCTACCAGACGGCCCAGCCGGGCATCCCCGGTCACTGCATCGCGCATCTGGGCCGGAGAGCGAAGCTCCGCCGCCGCGACCCGAGCGCAGCCGGGGGGAGCCCGCTGCTCCGCTTGATTCGCCCCGGACAGGGCGAGGCGTTGCTCCGCCCCGTCCGGCGGATCGTGCAGCACCGCCTTCCATGGATTCGGGTCGCCATGTGGCCAGGTAAGCAAAAAGCCCGCCCCGGCGGGGGCCGGGGCGGGCTCATTCAAAACTTGCTGCTGCAACGTCTTACTGAGCACGCGGCAGCGGGTTCGGCCACTTGGGCCGCAGCATCGTGCGCTCCATCTCGCCGACCGAGTACGGGCCGCCCGGCAGCGCCGGGTGAGCCTCGCGCTCGTTCCAGGTCAGCCCGCGGACGCTGCCGTCCACGAAGGCAGTCTGGCTGCGGCTCTTGGCGTTGTGGCGGAAGATCGGAGCAGCTGCCAGGTCCGTGTCGAACTGGTTGCCAGGCATGTTCAGATCTTCCTGGCCACGCAGGTACGCGAACGTCGCGCCGTACCAGTAGTTGCCAAGGTTCTCGGTCACGAGCATGACCGGGTACTCCGTCGAACGGTAGTAATCACCTTCAAGCGCCGGATCTTCGCCCTCGTCATTGCGGAAAATCCGGTCCCAGTCACGGCCGGCCAGGCCCCAGTAGGTCCAGGAGTAGTCCGCACCGCTGTAGGCGAAGCTCGGAAAGAGCCAGAGGCTCGTCCCGTTGCGGCCCACCTGCGGGCTGGCGGCCCAGCGAAGCTGCTGGCCATCCCACAGCATGGCGTTGTCGCCGTACATCTGCGACATCTTCATCGGCGGGTGAGCGGCGGCGTTGATGCCGACGACCGCCGTGTCGAAGTACCAATCGGGCATCAGCGTCATGTTGATGCCGTAGTGCGTCCACTGGCCGTCGAAGTCGGTCGACACCTGCGGGCAGAAGAGCACGGGGTGGTTGTTGTCGTCTTCGTCCGTCAGCACGTAGGCCTGCCACGTCCAGGGCATCGTGTAGCCCCATTCGCGGTTGATGTTCAGGTAACCACTGACGGCGTAGACCCAGCCTTCCATCGTCCAACGGTTGTTGGGGGCGGTGCCGTACGCATACGCGTTGCCAAGGCCCAGGAAGGCGTAACCGATCGGAAGTGAGCCCTCGAAATCGCTTGAGTAGCCGATGAGGCCCTGGGCGATCTGACGGGCGTTGCTGCCGCACTTGACGGCCTTGGCGCTGTCGCGCGCTCTCGCAAGCGTCGGCAGCAGGATCGAGATCAGCAAAGCGATGATGCCGATCACGACCAGCAGCTCGACGAGCGTAAACGCCCGCGGGCGCTTGCGCGTGATGTATTGACTAGTCATTACCAGTCTCCTTGAAAAATGCGCCAGCTTCGAACCCACACCCTGCGCAGGAACCGGGCGGAACCTGCGAGCGGGCGATTTGACAACTCTGAGGCCGGGTCGCGGCAGTCGGGCGGGAACCAGCGTTCTCCGGGCGGTAGATGGGTGCCGGCGGGAGCTGCCGAATCAAAGGAGAGGTATGAGGCCAGTCGGACCCCTCAGGTCCGCACGACAACACCCTTGCTCAACACATCCATCTTGCCATCGAAAACCTTAACGGATCCCTGACGATCGTGACCTTTCGTACTGCCCATTCCTTGGGCGAAAAGCTGGCAAACTGTAAAAAACCGCACACAGGGCTCATTCGGCAAGCCGGTCCGCCGGCTCATCACCCGTTCAAAACGACCTGAACGGGGCCTGATGAGTCCTTATCAACCTTATCGTATGTGTCCCGACCGTCAAGATCCGTGCAGCAAAACGTGAAAATGGAGGACGCCCTCCCCGGTTTCCCGGGGTGGGCGCCCTCGTTTGCAGTTTCCTGCTCAGGTCGCGGCCTTACGGACGCGGCTTGGGCAGCGGGTTCGGCCACTTGGGCCGCAGCATGGTGCGCTGCATCTCGCCGACCGAGTACGGGCCGCCCGGCAGCGCCGGGTGAACCTCGCGCTCGTTCCAGGTCAGCCCGCGGACGCTGCCGTCCACAAAGGCCGTCTGGCTTCGGCTCTTGGCGTTGTGACGGAAGATCGGAGCGTATGCCAGGTCCGTGTCGAACACGTTGCCGGGCATGTTCAGATCTTCCTGGCCACGCAGGTAGGCATACGTCGCGCCGTACCAGTAGTTGCCAAGGTTCTCGGTGTTGAGCATCACCGGGTACTCCGTCGAGCGCCAGAGGTCGCCCGTCAGAGCCGGATCTTCACCTTCGTCGTTGCGGTAC
>JBGTBZ010000168.1:0-1741 GCA_041749155.1 Phycisphaerae bacterium | reverse complement strand
GACGTCGCGCTTGCTCGGCGGCTCTGGCGTCGGGGTGGGGGGCGATTCAGGCATCGGGTGGGCCTTCCTCGTCGGGAAGGCGCTCGCGTTGCTCGTTGAGCTGCTCGAGGCGCTGGGCGATGCGAGCCTCGTATCCGCGGTCGGTGGGGCGGTAGTAGCTCTTCTCGACGCCGAAGTAGTCCTCATCCCCGCCGGCGTCCTTGCCGTGGCCCAGTCTGGCGGCGCCGACGTAGTGGGCATCGCGCAGGCGCTTGGGCACCGGAAGCGTCCGCGCGTCGCGCACGTCCGCGGAGGCTTCGACGATGGCGTCGTTGCTGGCGCGGCTCTTGGGCGCGCTGGCCATGTAAGTGACGGCCTGGGCGATGGTTAGCTGGCACTCGGGCAGCCCCAGCTTCAGCACCAGGTCATAAGCGGCGGCGGCGACCTGGATGGCCTGCGGGTCGGCGTTGCCGATGTCCTCGGAGGCGAAAATGGCGATGCGGCGGGCGATGAAGCGGGGATCCTCGCCCGATTCGAGCATGCGAGCCAGCCAGTAGACGGCGGCGTCGGGGTCGCTGCCGCGCATGGACTTGATGAAGGCGGAGGCGTGATCGTAATGCTGGTCGCCGAGACGGTCGTAAACCAGGGCCTTGCGCTGAATGGACTCTTCGGCGATGTCGAGGGTGATGTGGAGCGGCGTGGCACCGGCTGCCAGCCGGTGGTTTGGATTGTCTAAGTCCGCATCAGCGGCAAGGCTGCCGCTGCCACCGCGCTGCTGCGACACCACCGCGATCTCCAGCGCGGTCAGGGCCCGGCGGGCGTCGCCGTCGCTGATCGTGGCCCAGTGACGCAGCGCATCCTCGTCCACCGTGAGATCGAGCTTGCCATAGCCGCGCTCCTTATCCGCGATCGCGCGCCGGAGCAGGGCGAGGATGTCCTCCTCCGACAGCGGGGCGAACTGGAAGATCTGGCTGCGGCTGACCAGCGCCGAGTTGATCGCGAAGAACGGGTTTTCCGTGGTCGCCCCGATCAGGATGATCACGCCGGTCTCCACGTCCCCGAGCAGGATGTCCTGCTGGGCCTTGTTGAAGCGGTGCAACTCATCGAGGAACAGTACCGTCCGCGGTCCGCCGTGCTCCAGGCGCTCGCGGGCGGCGTCGAGCACGGCCCGGACGTCCTTCACCCCGGCGCTGCTGGCGTTGAGGTGCTCGAAGTGGCTCTGGGTCGAGTCGGCGATGATCTGGCCCAGCGTGGTCTTCCCCGTGCCCGGTGGGCCGTAGAAAATGAGGCTGCTGAGCCGGTCCGCCTGGATCATGCGGCGGAGCAGCATGCCCTGGCCCATGAAATGGCCCTGCCCGACGAACTCCTCCAGGGTCCGCGGGCGCAGCCGGACGGCCAGGGGGGCGGCCTTTTCGACGTTCTTTCGCCGGGAAACGGCAAACAGGTCCACGCCCCAAGCGTACGCGCCCGCCTGGACGGCCGTGGGCGGTCAAAGGAGCAGGTATTTTGCCCGTTTCCCGGTCTTCGCCCCGGGTTATCGGCACGGGCCCGCGGGCGCGATACGATGGGGGAAGCGGTTTTCGGAGGGTTCCGGCCGACGGATCGGTTGGGCGGAGACCGATCGAGGGGCCATATTTGAGGCTCAGGAGAACGAAAGTATGTGTGGAATCGTCGCTTACGTCGGCCGCAAGCTCGCCCAGCCCCTGCTCATCGAAGGCCTCAAGCGCCTGGAGTACCGCGGATACGACTCCGCGGGTGTCGC
>JBGTBZ010000167.1:0-1614 GCA_041749155.1 Phycisphaerae bacterium | reverse complement strand
TTGGCGGAGCAGCTCGCTGCCGTACTTCGCGAGCGCAACGCGCAGAAGCTGGTGCTGACGCGGAGCGGTATTCTTGCGCAACACGATGCGGTATCGGCACTTAAGGACGCCGGCTTCGACGCGACATGGTGGTCGGAGACGACGCTCGGCGCCGCCTACGACGCCGACGCCGGCATCACGGATGTCTGGTTTGCAGTGGCGGAGACGGGCAGTCTGGTCATCCGGGCGTCCGCGGAGCATGGGCGGGCGGTGTCGCTGGTTCCGCCGGTGCACATCGCGGTGGTGGAGCGGTCGCAGATCGTGCCGGACCTGGTGGACGCGATGCGACGAATCGCGGCGGAGGGGGCGGGGACGGGCACGGTGTTCATCACCGGGCCGAGCAAGACCAGCGACATCGAGATGACGCTGGTGACTGGGGTGCATGGGCCGATGGAGGTGGTGGTTCTGTTGGTAGACAATAGCGAGTAATGAGTAGCGAGTAGACTACAAACCACGATGGGCATTGATCGCGAATTCGAATCCGCAAAGCAGCAATACGCCGAGCTTGGCGTGGACGTGGAGCAGGCGCTGGGGGTGCTGGCGAGCATCCCCATCAGCATTCATTGCTGGCAGGGGGATGATGTGCGCGGGTTCGAGGGGAGCGGCGGAGAGATTGGCGGTGGGCTGGCGGTGACGGGGAGTTATCCGGGGCGGGCGCGCAATGTCGAGGAGCTGCGGGCGGACTTCGAGAAGGCGCTCTCGCTCATCCCCGGGCGGCACCGGCTGAACCTGCACGCGATGTACGGGGAGTTCGGGGGAAGCCGCGTGGATCGCGACGCCATCTCCTTCGAGCATTTCCGCGGCTGGGTGGAATGGGCCCCGGCCCGCGTCCCCGGGGTCGACTTCAACCCCACGTGCTTCGCCCATCCCAAGGCGTCGGAGTTCACCCTCGCCCACGCCGACGCCGGCATCCGCGACTTCTGGATCGAGCATTGCCGCCGCTGCCGGGAGATCGCGTCCGCCATCGGAGCGGCCCTGGGCTCGCCGTGCGTCAACAACATCTGGATCCCCGATGGCATGAAGGACACCCCCGCCGACCGCGCCGGCCCGCGACGGAGGCTGGAGGGGGCGCTCGATGCCATCTTCGAGAAGCCGAACGACCCTTCGATGCTGTTGGATTCGCTGGAGGGAAAGCTCTTCGGCATCGGCAGCGAGAGCTACGTGGTCGGCAGCCACGAGTTTTACTACGGGTACGCGGTGCGGCACGGGAAGCTGCTCTGCCTCGACTCGGGCCACTTTCACCCGACCGAATCGGTGGCGGACAAGATCTCCGCCGTCCTGTGTCACCTGGACCGCGTGCTGCTGCACGTGTCGCGCGGGGTGCGGTGGGACAGCGACCATGTCGTGAAGTTCGATGATTCCCTGCGCGAAATCGCCCGCGAGATCGTGGCGGGCGGGTTTTTATCGCGCGTGCACATCGGCCTGGATTACTTCGACGCGAGCATCAACCGCGTGGCGGCGTGGGTGATTGGCGTGCGGGCGATGCAGAAGGCCCTGCTGGCGGGGCTGCTGGAGCCGACGGAGCGGCTGCGCGCCGCGGAGGCGGATGGCGATTACACGGCGCGCCTGGCGCTG
>JBGTBZ010000166.1:0-1972 GCA_041749155.1 Phycisphaerae bacterium | reverse complement strand
GCCCCGCGGAGGATGGGGGAGTGCGTGCAGCCGAGGACGAGCAGGGCGGGCCTGTGCGCCCTCGGCGGGAGGCGCGAGGGCTCGAGGCCGAGCGGCACGCGGGGGGCGTCGGGCCGGCGTCCCGCCTCGCGCAGGGGCACCAGGAGGGGGGTGGCCTTCTGGATGATGGTGCACCGGCTGCGGCGGCGGGCGATGGCCTTTTCGTACGCCCTGCTCGAGACGGTTGCGGGGGTGGCGATGACCGCGATGGTGGGCGTGAGGATGCGTCCGGCGGCCTTTGCGGCGGCACGGGCGCCAGGCTCGACGACGCCGCTGACGGAAAGGCCCGGGAATTGCTCGCGCAGGGCGGGGAGGGCGACGGCGCTGGCGCTGTTGCAGGCGACCAGCACGTGCTTGGGCCGGTGGTGCTTCAGGTGCCGGACGATCTGGGCGACGCAGGCGGTGATCGAGCGGGCGCTCTTGGTGCCGTAGGGCACGCGGGCGGTGTCGCCAAAGTAGAGTAACTTCTCGTGGGGCAGGCGTTTGCGCAGGGCCGAGGCCACGGTGAGGCCCCCCAGGCCGCTGTCGATCACCAGGATCGGCGAGAGCGGGCTGGCGGAGTACGAAAGGCTGGGGGAACGATCGTGCATGAAGCGCAGTCCTTGCGCGGCGGGTAAAGCGGCCATCCATGGTCGCGCCGGGCGATCCGGGGGGCGTGGAACGCGAACATCCGTCCCCATGCCTTCAGATCGACCCCCCTCCTGTTTTAGCTTGACTTGTCTCGTAATGCACGCAGAGAATCCGGCCACATGAGCGCCACCCCCGCCACTCCCTCCACGCCCGCCAATCCTTCGGCGCGCCGGCCCAACGATCAGGACAGCCCCCTCCGGGGGCGCAAGGTGTTGCTGGTGGATGACGACCACGACGTGCTGCAAACCCTCCAGGCGGCATTCGAGCCCACGGGCTGCCAGCTCTTCACCAGCCGCAACGGCAATAAGGCGATCGAGACCGCCCAGCGGGAGAACCCGGACCTGATCGTCCTGGACATGATGCTCCCCGGCCGCAGCGGGTTCCTGGTGCTGGAGAAGCTCAAGGCGGACAAGCTGCCCAGCGAGAAGCCTTACATCATCATGCTGACGGCCAACGAAGGGATGCGCCACCAGATGTACGCCGAGGCCCGCGGCGTGAACGACTACTTCCACAAGCCCGCCAGCCTCGAGAGGCTGCTCCAGCGGGCGGAGGAGATCATCCGGGAGAATGGGTAGCGCCCACGGCGTGCGAGGCGCAGGTCACGGCCGGCCTTTGTGCAAGAGGACCGCAAATTTTTTGCTTGACCTAACCGCGGGCAGCGGTATGTTTCTCCGCTTGTCTCAACTCAGGAGATGATCGTGACCTGCCGAGTGCTCAGTTCCAGCTTCCGAGGCGCCGCCTGGCCGTCGAAGTTCGACGGCGGGCAGTTGATGCGCCCGGGATCCAGCCGGGATGTGCCTCCGCGGTAGTCATGCACCTCGTGTGACGACGAACCACCGCCCCGGAGGCTTTTTAAAGGCCTGCGGGGCTTTTGTTTGCGCAAATCGCGCGAAAGGACGATTGCCGCCCGATGGCGGCTCATGAAGGGATCGGCCGGTGTTGACTGCGGGCGTACCACGGCGCTGCCGAAGGGCGTTCCCAAGCAGGTTCTGTGCACACCGGTCGTGTGAAGTAGCTCAACGGTCGAGCGCCGGGCGTGAAACCCGGAGATGCGGGTTCGACTCCCGTCTTCGCCCCCAACGCTGGCTGATACCCAGCACCCAGTAGCTCAGATTGGTAGAGCATTCGGTTTTGACCGAAAGTCGCAGGTTCAAATCCTGCCTGGAACCACCGCTGTAAACGGTGTGACAACAACAGACGCTTCTCCGTTCCGGTCCGCCGCGATGTCGGCCGGCAAGGCGCTTGTTCGGCCGCAAGGCCGGCGGGCGTCGTGCAGGCAGCAGCGCGAAGGCCCTGAGGGCGG
>JBGTBZ010000165.1:0-9855 GCA_041749155.1 Phycisphaerae bacterium | reverse complement strand
CTGGGGCGGGCGCTGCGGCGTGCTGCTGGAAGCGGCGTGAGCGGAATTCGAGACTTGCAGACAACACCGGCGTCGCCATGCGGTGCGGCCCTTCGGACGGTTCCCAGCGTCCGCCGAAGGCGCCAGCATCCCGGGCGATGCCGGTGTCTTTTGCAGATCAACCTAAGCCGCCGCGGGGAGAGCCTTGACCTCGACCACGTGTTTCCCCCCGGCAGCAGGGTGGTTTGGTGGCGACGTCCCGAAGGTTATCGGTGCCGCCCGGCGGGGTTGACCGCCACGGGGGGCAAAAGTGGCGGCAGCCCGCCGCCGCGGGGGAATGAACGATGTCCCGCTGTCCCGTCTCCGCCCGTTTCGGCTCCCGTTTCCGGCTCCGCGTGCGTGGCGCGGCCAGAAAAGCCGCATATCCAAGCATAGTGCGGGCCGCGCTATGCTGGACAGTGTGCGGTTGCCGCGAGATGTCTGCGCGACCGCCCGAGATGCCAGCGCATGCCCACGACATGCCAAAGCTTGCCCGTGGCGCGCCAAACCTTGCCCACGGGATGCCAAAGCTTGCCCCCGCGCGTCTGCGCCTACCGGCCGGCAACCCGGCTCATGCCCGCGGGATGTCACGGGCACCCTTTGACATGTCGCGGCGCTCAGCCGGCATGTCGCGGCCACGCTTAGACATCTCGAAATTAGGCGCCCGCATTGGCGTCGCGAACCCCGACGGCTCCTGCGCGCACCAGGGATTGCCCTTGGCACGGTTGTGGTTGACGCAGAGCATGTGCACGCGGAAACCCGAGTGACCGAAGCCAGAATGACGAAGCCGTTGCCTCGGTCAGCGCCTTCCGGAGCGTTATCGCCCTTAGACCGGCCGCCTCTGCGGCGACCGCTCGCCCGATAACGGAGGTCAGCCGTCAGCCACAGCCCCGCCCCATCGCCGCGATTGCGGCGGTGGTGATGGTTGTGTCCACCCTTTGGAAATGGCGGTTGCCCAGTAGGCTAGTGATGACCCCGAAGCGGTGACACCGCCGGGAATGCCGGGGCGGGCGGGTGGCAGGACCCTCTCCCGGGCCTCCGAGGGGATAATGGTTTTTTTCCCGTTTCTTCTTCTCTACCCCCCTTGACTGTCGCTCATAGGGTGGGGTACGTTGTCGGTGGAGTCGTCGCCCCGGCGATTCGACACTTCTCTCTCGGAGACCGCAATGAAACTGAGCTACCTGTTACCAGTCCTGGCGACGATCTGTGCGGGCGGGGCAATTCTCGTCTTCGCATCGGTCAGCAACGCGCAACCCGTGGAGCCAAAGTGGCCGTGTCCGGCCGCGTGCCCCGAGCCTGACGATCGGCCCGGTGAAACGTGGTGCGAGGGCCTACATGATAACAAGACGTGCTTCCCGTTGGCCAACTAGTCAACGAGGCAAGCCTCGGCCGGGGGGTAACGCGAGTTGCTTAACGCCAGAGAGGACGCCGTTGACGCGCCCGCGTAGCAAGGCTATTGGCGTCATCGCCGCGATTGCGGCGGTGGTCGTGATTGTTGCGCTGATTTACTTCAAGCGGCACCACCGGCCTGATCTGGTGCTTAGTGATGGCACGGTGGTCAAGGACCTATCCGCATCGGAAGCCGGGCTCGTGGCGGCGGATCGATTCGCGGGAGTACGTGGGCGATACCTGGCTGTAAAGCCATTCTACGACGAACTGGACTTCGTAAGCTTACCTGATGGTCCAGATGAGGCGATGCGCCTGGTCGAAGCCGCGGTCGAGCGGGAACTGGTCGATTCCCAATCCAGCCGCGCCGTTCTGAACGAATTGCCGACAGACGCGAAAGAGGGCTTGCTGCGTCACGTCACGTTGGCACTCCGGGTTCTGGGCGGGTTGCCCCGCGAAGAATACGAACGGTTGCGGGCTGAATTGGAGGACGACCTCGTCCCGGCAGTTCCGCTCAACCTTGTGCGCTCGTATGCGCCCGAACTTGGAGACGAGGGAAGCGCACCGTCGGCCGAAGCAATCGAGCGCACGTTCGCCCGGTTTTACGACGAGTACGCGCAGCCCGGCGCGCCGCATCACGTGATCCGTCTTGCCGACGCCGAGGCGGGCTGGGTTGTCGCCGTCTTTGAGCAGCCCTCATCCCAGGCGATTTCGAAGGTGGCCGAAGACCAATGGGCTTCTCCTGAGGAACGCAGTCGGTTTCTGGGTGGGCTGACGGCTGCGGCATTCATGTTTCATCGCCCGTCTCACTCGATCGGCGATATGCGGGAGCATCCTTCGCTGGTGCGGGCGGTCACCGCTGTGGTCATCGAGGCGAGGGACGGGACGCGCTTCCCGGTCTGGATCGACTGCTACTTCGACCCCGTTCGCCAGAACTGGCGCACCAACATTATCTTTAGGATGATGGCTCCCATGGTCGTCAACTCCCCGACGCCGGCCTTTTGAAGAGGGGAGTCCACCACGATGGCTTCCAAGATCGTTCGCGTCGCGAGTTGCGTCATCCTTGCCCTTGTTTTCGGCGTTGCTGGGGCGGGAAAGGCGCTCGACCCCGGCACGTTTGAAACATACGTCTCCCAAATTCGCTTTGTTCCGGACGGCCTTGAAGTTCCCGTCACTTACGCCGTTCCGTCACTTGAAGCTGCGCTCGCGGTACTGTTGCTGATACCCTCCACGAGGAAGGCGGGCCTCGTCGGCGCCCTTCTGACCCTCATGCCGTTCACGCTCTTCCTGGTGTGGGCTGTCTACGACCCGATGCTTGACTCGTGCAAGTGCATGGATCTGGCCTTGGGTGCTTGGACCGGCACGGCGGATGAGCGGTGGGGGCTGGCGCGCAATGCCGTCCTTCTTATCGTAGCCTCCGCCGGCTTCGTAGCCTCTCCGGGGCGCACCGCAGGTTTCGTGAGCGAGTCGCGGAGGCATATAGAAGGCCCCAGTGATGTCCAGCCGGTCCGGTCGGGTTTCACCCTGATGGAGCTGCTGGTAGTGATCGGGATCATCGGGTTGCTACTGGCGATCCTCCTGCCGGCTCTTGCGGCAGCGCGGCGCTCCGCCCGGGCCGCGACCTGTCTCTCCAATCTTCGGCAGGTGGGAACCCTTTCTGCCCAGTGGGCGAACGAACATAATCACGCGTTGCCACTCGACGGCGAAGCGTGGCTGCCGCCAGGTACGAACGGCCCAGATAGCCTTCCAGTCGCTCTCAACGATTCCAACCGGTCACGGTACGCCTATGTCCGTCCGGGCTGGCCGCAACAGCAAATGCCGACCGGCGAGTCGCTCGTCCCCTTTCACGTGGCGTTGGCAGCCTTCGCTAGCGAAGTCGACGCGATCAATCTCCAGCCTTTCACCGATTGGGATCGCTTGAGGGAACGGAGATTTGCGATCGAGTTCCTGCACTGTCCCGAGGAAGGACAGCATCTCCGCGCCAACACCGCCCTGCCGCGCGGAACCAGCAGCCTCTACACTACGGTGGATGGTGTCAGTTATCATAATCCGTGGTGGACCACCATCTCCTATGTCTCTAACGGCGGGCTGCTGGGGTTTCATTACAACTCCCGCTTTGATCACCGCCGATACCGGGGCCTGCTCTCGCGTGTGACGGACCCGTCCCGTATGGTCCTCAGTGGCGACGGAAATGATCTGGGCGCGGTGTGGCTGCCGACCCTCCGAGGAGGATCGCGGGCGGTGACCCTACGGGACGTATTCCTCTCCACCCCCGAAGTGGAAACCGACTGGCCCCACGCGGACCTGAGTCGGCCGCGCCATTCGGGAGGACACAACGTAGTGTTCGTGGACACGCACGCCCGTCTTATCAGGCCCGGCCCGAACGGAGAAGGATACGAAGAGGCGGAGTTATTGCAGGAACGCGACTAACGGGCCGCTGCTACATGCGTGGCTTACGCCAGCCCCGCACAAACGCCTCAACCCGCTCCCGGCCCTTGTCAATCTGCTCCATGCTCGCTCAGAACGGCAGGGACTGGTCCATCCAGTCGTCGGAGCGCCACTCACCACTCTCCGCGGTGCCACGGCTTCACCCGAAGGGGAAGCCGGGCCTGGCCAGTCAACCCGCACGGCTTCCGCTGCGCGTGAAGCCGTGGCACCCCAACTACTCGCTCCTCGCTACTCGCTACTCGCTACTCGACACTCCCCGAAAACGGCGGAAGCATCGGGCCTTCGGCGAACTCCCACGCCACCGCATCCGGCACGCTCCAGGTCGTCGCGGTGCTCACATCCACCGCAAACGCGAACGTCGCCGTCTGCTGACCGAATGTGTAAATCGCATCGTCGGGCAGATACTCGGTCTCCCCGATCATCACCGCCAGCGCCCCCTGCGCCTCCCCGATCGCCAGCAGCGTGCCGACGAAGCTCACGACAATCTCATTCGCCACCGCCCCGTGCGCCACGGAAACAATCCCCCGCGGCGTCTGCGGCTCGACATAAGGTCCCGCCCGGCGCTTGCGGCGGCGGGGTGGCTTGACGGGGATGAAGGGCGTTTGCTCGATCATGGAGTGAGTAGTTAGAAGCTAGAAGCTAGAAGCCAGGAGCCGGAAGTGTGGGAGAGTGGGAGAGTGGGAGTGGGGGAGAGTGGGAGTGGGGGAGGTTGCGCACGAAGCGCCGATCCGACTTCTCCCCCTCTCCCTCTCTCCCCCTCTCCCCCTCTTCTGCCTCACGCCGCAAGCTTCGGGGCGGACTGCGCGATCGACGCCGTCTGCTGACCGCCGGCGTTGGTGCCGAACTTCACGATGAAGTTGCCCCACATGCCGACCGCCGTCGAGCGCACGCCCTGGATGGCGTACGTCACCTCGGTCGCCCCGGCGGGCAGGCTGTCGTCGATGTACTTGCGACCGCCGATATCACCCAGGTACGTCTGCGGCTGACCGGAAATCGTGCGGTAGACGCGATAGACCGTCTGCGTGCCCGCGGGATTGTCCGCCCTCCAGGTGATGATGAGGTTGCCGTTACCGTCCAGCGCCACCTTGAAGTCATATGGCTGGCCGGGGGGGGCGATGGGGGCGGGCACGGCCGGCGCGGGGATCATCGCCGCTTCCCAAATGGCGGGGTTGTTCGTCCGCTGACCCTCGCCCCGGATGTCTTTGATGATCGCCGCACCCGCGATCGTCACTGCATCCACTGCCGCATAAAACGAGGCGGTCTTGGTCTTGGCCTGGGCCAGTGCCGCGACCTGCTCATCGCGAGCGCTCTCTGCCGCGGCGATCTTGGCATCAAGATCCGTGACAGCGGCGGTGGTGGTTCCGATAAGTGTTGCGGAGCCGGCCCAGCTCGGGGTACGAGCCTTATAAAATTCGACGCGTTCGTTTCTTTTTGTTGGGACAATGCGAGACATATCGCACTGGTCCTTTCCGGGTCTGTGACCCTGGGGCGAGCCATCCTCCGTGCGGCCTGGTGCCCGGCCACTCTGGCCGTGCGCCGCTTCTCCTGCTCGCGACAACCCATGAATCGACCCGCCTGAAAAGCGGATTAACAAATGCAAGCGATTTTTTGATTCCCGGACGTTGCAGGCTGGATCACGCGCGCCTGCCTGCCAGCGCGGTAGGATGGGCCGGCGTGAAGAAATTCGACTACGAACCGCCCAAACGCGGCCACCCGCCAGGGGTCGTTCCGCTCGTTGGTGCTGCTGCCGGCGGGCTGCTGGTTGCTGGATCGCTTCTCGTGAGCCCAACCGACCTCGCGGCATGCCTCCTGGTGCCGGGCGCAATCATCCCCGCTGACGCGGTGGTCGCGCTGATCAAGGGACTCTAGACTCGAGCATTCGCAGCCACGCTGCGTTCATGTTCATGTGTCCCGGGTCAGTGGCCGATCACGTGTGGGAGTGCTCGCCGAGCGCAGGTACCGGCTCAAAGGCGGTGGTCCGGGAAAAACGCGGCGTGCCGCCGCGCAGGCGCGATGGGCCGCGATTCACGCTCGACGGAGCGCGTGTCACAAAAGATTTTACAGCTGTAACAGGGGACTTTACAGCTGTAAACAAAGATGTGACAGCTGTGACAAAGGACTTTACAGCTGTAACAAGACACCTTACAGCTGTAACCAAAGACTTTACAGCTGTGACATCATTGGTTACAGCTGTGAACTCCCATGTCGCAGCTGTTTCAAGGCTGTTGACAGGTGCGAGAAGGGACTGAACACGTGCGACGGAGAGGTGAACAGGCGGCCCCAGCCCCGGGGGGCGGCGAGCAGGTTGCGTTCAGAACGATGTCCCCTTATCCGTCCCCCCCTTATCCGTCCCCTGGCTAGGGTAGGCCTGCGGCGGGCCTGGTAACGGCGCCAGTCGTTGCGCCACCGACAGCCGGCCCGGCTAACAGAAGCCCTACAAGCACGATTGCATCGATGAGCAGCGTAACACGCGGATCGACCTCGATTGCTCCAAAGCAGCCGCACGAAGCCTCTCCGGCCACCGCCTTAGCCGCGGCGACTGCTGCGAAGACCATGAACAGCCCTACCACGACAGCCCACGCGGCACGAGGGCGGTAACCCGATATCAGCCAAACGGCGGCAACCATCTCGATTGCGGCGACCAATGCAGTGCTGATGCGCTCTTGTGCTGTCAGCCAAAGCAATCGCTCGGGATTGAGAAGGGGCGCGAGCTTAAGCGTTGCGGCGGCGAGAAGAACGAGCGCGGCCAACAGAAGGGGAAGCCGGGGCACCCCCCAGCGAAGCAGCGCCCGCGACCTCATGCTCTTCGCCTCCGCTGGCGCAGGACTGCGACGCCTCCGACCAATGCGAGGGCGACTGCACAGCCGATGAGCAGGCTCAAGAGGGATGGCAGCTTCCAGTCTGATACGCCCGTCGTTGCAGCAGCCTCTTCTGGCGGCAGGATGTCTCGCAACACGAAACCCGCGTAAGGGGCATCCTCCGCGAGCGCGGCCCGCAACAGAGGCTCCGGTGTCTGGACCACCGGCGCGTCCGGCTGGGGCATGAACTCAAGCGGACGGACGACGCCCTCGGCGACGATCTCGTAAGCCACTTGGTGGACCATATCCACGACCGTGGTTCCGACGGGAAAATCGACCGTCAACTCCTCCTCCGTCGGCGGCAGGAGGCGAAGGCGCTTGATCGCATACACCTCATCCGCGATCACGCCCGGCCGCACTTTGCTTTCGATGACGAACTTTTTCGTCTCGACGGGAACCCATACGCCATCGATTACGCGGGCCTCCAGCACTTCATGACGATCACGCTTCCATGCGGGGCTCGCAAGATCGTCATGAGAGTCACGTTCGTGAAACACCGGTAAAAAGTCTCGATTTGGATCGAAACCGATCCGATGGACATTCGGATACGGGCCATTCTCGCGGAACGTTGCCTGCACAATCGTTCGGCCCCTTGGGTCAAGTTTGGACTCTATAACGGTGGTCTCGTCGGTGTTGCGGGCTATCCACGAACTGAGTGTTTCCAGCTCTTGCGCCCAGTTCGCTCCTGCGGGTTGGAAGGGGGAGTGCGCGTACAACCCGAGCAGCTCGCCGTAGCGAAAGAAAGCAGGTGTATCGATCGAAGTGGCGAGGACCTGGTCGCTGATCGAAGCGAAGACGCCGTCCGGCCTCTCCGGCGCCAATAGTCGGAGTCGCCGACCATCCCATGTCCACTTGGACTTGTGCCCGATGAAGGGCGGGTCGGTCTCCATTTCGATCGTCGCGGCGATCCGGTCTCCGCGCTTCCAGAACGTCAAAGCTAGCAGCCGCTCATCGGGGTCTCCGGAAGGCGGTGTTCGCCGGACGCCCTCGGGAAGGGGCTCCACATACCGTATGCGCATCTCCACGCGAAACGAGAGGTTCTCCAGCTTGCGCTCGCGCTCCGCGAGCCCGCCCAGCACGCTCTCGCGAGTCCATGCATCCGCCTCCGGCTGGTTTTGGATCAAAGCCAGTACTAGCAGAAAGTAGAGCATGTGGCTCGCTCCGGTTCATCGCCCTCAGCAGGCGCGCGTCCCGCACAGGGTGGTGGTGACATCCGGGCTGTTGCACGGACAGATCTGTCCGTCAATCGTGCCGTCGTTATCCCAATCGACCCCCGTCGCTGCCCCGCACTTACCGTCAGCCCAGAAACCACAGGTCACGTTTCCGACGATCTGGCAATTTGTCCCCTTGTTGTAAACGCACATCCTGATGGGATTGGCAGACGTTCCAACGCATGTCTTGCACGCTGTGTTCACTCCAGCGCAACCGGTGCTGGGCATCCCGCAGTTCGGCGGCGGATTGCCGCCACCAGCGTTCCAAGGAGTCATTTTTGCTGCACAGTTCGTCGTGACGATGCACTTGAAATCTGGACATACGTTGCCCTGTGCGAAGGCGCTGGATGCCGCGACGAGGCCGAGGACCGATGCCGCCGCAAGGCCCGCAAGAAGCATCGTCATGGGCCAGCGCGATGTGCGCGTATTCATGCTGTCTTCCTTCCTGATTGAAATAATCACCGCCGGACCGGAACAACTCGCAGGCCAAGCTTTGGCCGCGCCGCGTCACTTGTCTCGAACGTCACGAGAAACGCTTCCGCATCCTGCTCATCACCTGGCAATGCGAGATCAGAATCATCCCACCAGACCGCAAAACGGCCTTCGCCCCCCGTCAACTCCAGACTTGGGTTCGGCTGCCACGACTCGTCGAGCCGGGCCACGCGCACTGCCGGCGAATCGGTTCGGACTGCTGTAATCCGAAACGCAGACCCCTCGCCTCGGCTGATCTGAACGACCCGCATCGCCTGCGGGCCCTGCCCGATAGGGAGTCGCACCGCCGCAGGCACGAGCATCGGAATCCGCGGCAATTCGCCCAGGACGTTCAGTTCCAGCAATGGATTCTTATCGTGATCGGTCAGAACCCGGACGGACACTTCCTGCCGACCCGAACGTCCGCTCCAGTCGATCTTGACCCGAAGGGGGACACGACCGCCAGGCTGGACGGGCTCATGGGAAACCTCCGTAACCGTGCAGCCGCACGACGCCTTTGCGTCCAGCACGCGAACCGGCCGGTCCGAGATGTTCGTCAACCAGAAAGTATGCGAGAATGGCTGGCTCGCTTCCAGCCTCCCATAGCTCACAACTGTGTCGGTCGGCACCAGGCCGTCCAAAGGACGCTCCGACCGATTCGACTGAAATGGACCGGTCGCAAGCGCTGGCCAAAAGGCTTCCATGGCGAGCGCAGCGCCGATGATCCCAACGAAGAAGACGAATATCTCGCGCCGTCTCACGAGGTCCCCTCATTCGCTCTCAAGATCTAGCCGAACCGCCTCCTGAAGCGTCCCAAATGACAACCCTCCGGGAGGTGGTCCTGATTCACAAGGCTCCTCAGTTCCGCCACCGCCACTCTGGGCCCAAGCCGACGGGGCTACGCGCAGCCCGTACCAGAGCATCAACCCGACGACAGCCCCGGCCCCGAGAACGCGGATGAATCGGATGACGTCGACACTCGCACTGGATTTCATAAGAGAAGTCGCCTTCTTGGCCCATAATTACCAAAGGGGGCGGGATTTGTCAATCCCCGATCCCGGCTACTTTTCCCGGGCTTGGGCGACGCGACGGGCGTTTCTTTCGGCAATTTTGTGGCAGCTCAGAACGGCAGGGACTGGTCCATCCAGTCGTCGGAGCGCAGGACCTGCTTGCGGTTGAAGCGGGCCATGTTTTCGGCGCGGGTCTGGCAGCGCTTCATGAGGCGGTTGGCGCCGATAGCGCGCCAGAACTTGCGTTGCTTGGCGGCGTGGCGGAGGAAAAGGTCGTCTTCGGCGCAGGCGAATAACTGTGCCGTGCCGGGATCGCCTTGGCGGGCGGCGCGGCCGTAGAGCTGGCGGTCGACGCGGAAGGAGCCGTGCGGCTCGGTCGAGACCACGTGCAACCCGCCCGTCTCAACCACGCCCCGGCCGAGGATGATGTCGGTCCCGCGGCCGGCCATGTTC
>JBGTBZ010000164.1:0-9079 GCA_041749155.1 Phycisphaerae bacterium | reverse complement strand
GCCCGCCGTCGGCAAGCTGGGCGCGCAGCAGCTTTCGAGGCATCTCCGGCGCCCCGGCGGCGGCGAGGATGCGGTCGAACTGCCGGGGCCGTCCGCCAACGGTCGTGGGCCACCCCAGGGTCCCGTCGCCAATGTGCACGTGCACCCGATCCGCGAAACCCGCCCCTGCCAGCGACTTGCGCGCCTTCTCCACCAGCGAGCCATGCCTTTCGATCCCGAAAACCTCCGCCCCCATCGCCGCCAGCACCGCCGTCTGGTAGCCGCTGCCGACGCCGATCTCCAGCACTGTCATCCCCGGCTGCACCTCCAGGAGCTCCGTCATTCTCGCCACGACGTAAGGTTGGCTGATCGTCTGACCCTCGCCGATCGGGATCGGACCGTCGAAATACGGGTTCTCCCCCGGCGGCACGAACGCCGCCCGCGGGACGCGGCGGATCGCCGCCAGCACGCGCGGATCGTGAATGCCGCGCTCTACGAGCTGCGACTGCACCATCCGCTCCACCCGGGCGGGGTCCCATTCCAAGATCGAGGGCGTGGGCGGTGAGGCATCCACCACGGTCAGGTTACCGTGTGGCGCTCCCCGTTGGCAGCGCCGAGGCTCAGGGCTGGCCGGCGGTGATGGCGCAATAGTCGCGCAGGGCGTCGTTCCAGGGCCGCATCGGCCGAGCCAGGGCCTCCTGTAGCTTGGAAAGCTCCAGCACGCTGTACGCCGGCCGGCGGGCCGAATCCGGCTTTGTCTTCGCCCAATCATCCGCCGTGATGGGCGTCAGCTCGCAGGGCGTGACTTGGAAGCACTCGCAGGTTGCCTGGGCAAAGTCGAACCAGCTCGTCTCGCCCCCATTTGTGGCGTGAAACAGGCCACGCGCACCCTTCTCCAGCAGGTCCAGCGTCGCCTCCGCCAGGTCGAAGGTGAACGTCGGCGTCCCCCGCTGGTCATTCACCACCCGCAGGGGCTTACCCGCCTTGGCGGCGTCCAGGATGATCTTCGGAAATGGCCGCGAGCCAGCCTCGCCGGCGGGGCCGTAGAGCCAGCTTGTCCGCAGGATCAGCCAGTCGGCATGCCCGCTGTTGCCGATGGCGACCTCTCCGGCCAGCTTGCTGCGCCCATACGCGCTCACCGGCTTCGGCGGATCCTCCTCGCGGTAGGGGCGGGTGCCCTGACCGTCGAAGACGAAATCCGTGCTGTAATGCACCAGCGTCGCCCCATGCTCCCGGCAGGCGGCGGCGAGGTTGCCGGGGCCCTGGCCATTGATCCGCGTCGCCAGGTCCTCCTCCTGCTCCGCCTTGTCGACGGCGGTGTAGGCGGCGCAGTTGAGGACGAGCGTCGGGCTCACCCGCCGGAAAGTTGCGTTGACGGAGTCGCGGTCGGTGATGTCGCAATTCTCCTGATCGACGCCCGTGCATGCCAAACCGCGCCGCGCCAGCGAGCGCCTCAGGGCATGCGCAAGCATGCCTTTCGAGCCCACGAGAAGAATGGAAGCGTCCCGAAGCATGGGCGAGGGGTAGCTGCGTTGTTTACGCAGCGCAGTTGAGAGGGTACATCACCGCCCAGCATACTGCTGCTCGTAGTACTTCAGATATTCTCCGTTCTTGATCGCCCGCCACCAGCTTTCGTTGGCCTTGTACCACTCGACCGTCTCCGCGATCGCCTCATCCCAGCGGCGGCGCGGCTCCCAGCCGAGGTCCTGTTTGATCTTCGAGGCGTCGATCGCGTACCGCCGGTCGTGACCGGGGCGGTCCTTGACGTACTTCACCGCCTCATCCCAGCTCCGCCCCATCAGGCGGATGAGCGTCTCGGTGATCGCCCGGTTGGTCTGCTCGTTGTTTCCGCCGATGTTGTAAACGCTGCCCGGCTCCGCCTTCTCCAGCACCGCCAGGATCGCCTCACAGTGGTCGGTCACGTGCAGCCAGTCGCGCACGTTCATCCCGTCCCCGTAGAGCGGCACCTGCTTGCCCTCCATCAGATTCGTCACGAACAGCGGGATCAGCTTCTCAGGGAACTGGTATGGCCCGTAATTGTTGCTGCATCGCGTCGTCAGGACGGGCATGTGGAAGGTCTCGAAGTAGCTCCGCACCAGGCAGTCCGCCGCCGCCTTGCTTGCCGAGTAGGGGCTGTTGGGGGCCAGCGGCGTCTCCTCGGTGAACATCACCTCCGGCCGGTCCTCGGGCAGGGTGCCGTAGACCTCGTCCGTGCTCACCTGGAGGAACCGCTCGACACCCGCCGCCTTCGCCAGGTCCAGCAGCACCTGCGTCCCCACCACGTTGGTCATCACGAAGGGGCCGCTGCCCAGGATCGAGCGGTCCACGTGGCTCTCCGCCGCGAAGTTGATGACGTGCGTCACGCCGTGGCGCTCGAAGATCCCCTTCATCGCCTCGGCGTCGCAGATGTCGGCTTTCTCGAAGGTCAGCCGGTCCGCGGGCTGGGTCTCCAGCAGGTCCGAGATGTTCGCCAGGTTCCCGGCGTAGGTCAGTTTGTCCAATGCCACGATCCGGGCGGGATGACCCCGCTCAAAAAGCATCCGCACGAAGTTGCTGCCGATGAAGCCGGCGGCGCCGGTGACGAGGTAACAGGCCATTGTGGTCTAAGTATCGGCTCCCAGGGCCACATCCGCCACCGCGACACACAGGCCGGGCGCGGGAACGTCCACCCGGAGCATCCCATTCTTCGCCTCCGCCCGGCCCTCCCGCGGCTTCACCGCCTCCCGGCTATCCCAAGTATTCTCCGCCTTCACGTCCACCTCGCCGAGCATCCGGCACGATCGGACCCCCCCGATCGTCCCGTCGGCCAAGTGCACTTCGACGCTGGCGGGCGATTCCAAGCTCCGGTTGACCAGGAACACCGCCAGCCGGCCCGATTCGGCATCCAGCGTCGCGGCGGCGTCCACCCGGGGCACTTCCCCACGCCGTCCCGCCCGATAGGTCGGCCCCTCCACGACGGGCCGCAGGGAAATGCCGGCGGCGTTCTGGGCGTAGAGCACGAACGGGTGGTAGATCGTCTGGAGCAGCAGGTCGTCGCCACGCGTCGCGATCGGCGCGATCACGTTCACGATCTGGGCCAGGCAGCCGATCTTCACCAGGTCCGCCCGGCGGATGAAGGCGCTCAGGTACTGGGCGCAGACCAGGGCATCTTCGAAGTTGTAGACCTCCTCCAGCAGGTGTGGCGCTTCCTCCCAGCGACCTTCCTCGCTCCGCTGGCGGTACCAGACGTTCCATTCATCGAACGACACGTAGACTTTCTTGTCGCTGCGCCGCCTGCCGCGGACGTAGCTGATAAGGCCGGCGTAGTCATCCAGGATCCGGTCGATCTCCACGCCTTCTGCCAGGAAATGGGCGGCGTCGTTCTCGTGATTGGTGCTGTAGCGGTGGGCAGAGATGTAGTCCACGCGGTCCCAGCATGTCTCCAGGACCACGCGGTCCCATTCCAGGTATGTTCCCATCCACCTGCCGGATGAGCCGCAGGCGACCGTCTGGATCGACGGATCCATCTTCTTCATCAGCGCCGCCGCCACGTTCGCGGAGCGCGCGTAGATGTCGGCAGGGACATGGCCGGCCTGCCAGGGGCCATCCATCTCGTTTCCGAGGCACCAGAGCTTGACGCCATGCGGCTCCTTATGGCCGTTCGCGACCCGCTGATCCGCCCAGGCGGTGCCGGAGCCCAGGTTGCAGTACTCCACGAGCGCGGCGGCGGAGTCGGGGGTGCCGGTGCCGAGGTTGACCGCCAGCATCGGCTCTGCCCCCAGGGCCCGGCACCACTGGATGAACTCATCCGTGCCGAACTGGTTGGTCTCGATGCTCCGCCACGCGAAATCGCGCCGCCGGGGCCGCTGGTCGCGCGGTCCGACGCCGTCGCGCCAGTCGTAGGCGCTGACGAAGTTTCCGCCCGGGTAGCGGACGACCGGCATCCTCATGCCTCGGAGGGCCTCCAGCACATCGGTCCGAAACCCGTTCGGATCGCTCCGCCGGCTGCCGGGGTCGTAGACGCCCTCGTAAACGGCGCGGCCCAGGTGCTCCAGGAACCCGCCGAAGATCCGCCGGTCCACCGGGCCGGCGTTGTGCTTTGTGTGAACATGAATGGTCGTCATGGCCGCCGGCGATTGCACCGGCTGACGGAGGCGGTGTCAAAGGCGCATGACCTACTTCTTGTTCGCTCCGCTCTGTGCCACCACGTTGCACGCCTTCAGGTAAAAATCGATGTTCTCACCCGCATCTGCCCACCACCCCTCGACCGGGTCGGCGGTCATCAGGCCTTCGGCGATGTAGGCGTTGTTGACGTCCGTGATCTCCAGCTCCCCGCGCGCCGAGGGCTTAAGCGTCCTGACAATGTCGAAAACGTGCCCGTCGTAGAAATAGATGCCGATGACCGCCTTGTTGCTCTTGGGGTTCTGCGGCTTCTCCTCGATGCCCACCACCTTCCCATCCCTGATCTCCGCGACCCCGTAAGCCTTGGGGTTTTCCACGTCCGCCAGCAGGATCTTAGCGCCGCGTCCGCCGGTGGCCTTGAGCTGCTTGCGGAAGTTCTCCGCCGGCTTGTCGATGCAGTGCTCCAGGATGTTGTCCCCCAGGATGAGCAGGATCGGCTCACCTTCGACGAAGTGCTCGCAAAGTCCGAGCGCCTGCGCGATCCCGCCGGCGCCGTCCTGGTACGTGTAGGTCAGGTGCTTCAGCCCGAACTCGTGCCCGTTGCCCAGCAACCGGATGAAATCCCCCGCGTTGTTGCCTCCCGTGACGAGCATCACCTCCTCGATGCCGGCCCCGGCCATGCACTCGAGGGGGTAATAGATCATCGGCTTGTCGTAGACCGGCAGAAGGTGCTTGTTGGTCACCTTCGTCACGGGGAACAGCCGACTGCCGGTTCCGCCTGCCAGAATCACGCCTTTCATCGCACCTTCCGTCGTTCGTGGTCACTTGTTGATCGCATATCCGAAGAACTCCGGCAGTTCCGACAGCACCGGATGGCCACGGTCGCGGCCAGAAAGTGTGGCCGCGCCAGGCTCGATCCGCCAGTCAATGCCAAGCTCCGGGTCGTCGAACCGCAGCCCACGGTCATGCTCCGGGCTGTAGTACTGGCTGACCTTGTAGCAGACCTCCGTCTTCGGCTCGAGCGTCACAAACCCATGCGCAAACCCTTTGGGCACGAAGATTTGTCGCCAATTCTCCGCCGACAGCTCCGCTGAAACCCAGCGGCCGAAGGTGGGGGAGCCGTGCCGGATATCCACCGCCACATCCAGGATTGATCCCCGGACGCATCGAACCAACTTGTCCTGGGCCATCGGCGGAGCCTGGAAATGAAGCCCGCGGAGCACGCCGGCCAGCTCGGATAGGGAATGGTTGTCCTGGACGAACTCGCAGTCGACTCCTAAGTCTCCTAGCTGCCTACGGTTATAGGTTTCAGAGAAGAAACCGCGCCGGTCGCCGAGGCGCTTGGGCTCGAGCAGGATCACGTCGGGGATAGGCGTGGGAAGCACGTTCATCCGGTGGTCCAGTAGCGTACGACACCCGCCCCAGCGCCGGGGGCTCGGTCATGGCCCATAATGCCCCGGATCGGCGCAAAAAAAAGCCGCCCCGGGCATGGGCGGCTGGGAACGATGAGCGGCGTCAGTGGTGCGGGAACGCGACGCTCACCGGTAGGGGATCGTGCGGCGCACCCGTAGGTGCGATCACCCATGGTCTAGCAAGGGTGATGCCACGACCGCTGAACCATGTGCCCGCGGGTTCAAACCCTTTCTATCCCCGCCGCGCTAACGCCTGATCTTGCAGCGGTTAGAGTTCGGTGAATGGAGATGACGGCGTCAACAAATCCGGAAATGCATCGCCGAGTGCTGATATGACGTTTCGTCATTATGAACGGCACTTTGTCGGGCCCCAATTGCTCGCATCCTCGTAAGGCGGCCTGGCGGCTATCCTCTTTGACTCTTTCCTCAGCTCAGACCCCCTTCACCAGGAACACCCGCGTGCGCCTCCTTGTCACTGGCGGAGCCGGATTCATCGGATCTAACCTTGCCCGCCGGCTCGTCACCGACGGCCACGACGTCGTGGCGGCGGACTCGTTCCGCCATGCCCACTGGACGAACCTCGTGGACTTCGAGGGCGATGTCCTGACGCTTCGGGATGCCCTGGACATCAACACGATCGCCGGGCAGGGCCCTTACGAGGCCATTTTCCACCAGGCCAGCATCACCGACACCACCGTCGCCGACCAGCACGACATGATGCTGAACAATCTCGAGCAGTTTCGCCAACTGCTCGACATGGCGGCGAAGACCAAGGCCCGCGTGATCTGGGCCAGCAGTTGCAGCATCTACGGCCGCGGGCCGGTTCCCATGAAGGAGGACCAGGCCCCCGACCCGCTGAACGTCTACGCCTTCAGCAAGCTGGCGATGGAGCGGCTGGCGGCCCGGTACGCCCCGAAGCTCGCTCATCCGATCGTCGGACTGCGCTACAGCAACGTTTACGGCCCCGGGGAGGACCACAAGGGCAAGTTCGCCAGCATGATCCACCAGCTTGCCAGGCAGATGCGGGCTGGCAATCGCCCGCGGATCTTCGAGCATGGGCAGCAGAAGCGGGACTTCGTTTACGTCGATGACGTGGTCAAGCTCAACCTGCTGGCGCTGGGGGCCCCGGAGGGGGGCGTTTTCAATGCCGGCGCGGGGGCAAGCTGGTCCTTTAACGAGGTCGTGGCGGAGCTGAACCGCGTGCTGGGCACGAAGCTGGAGCCGGACTACTTCCCGAACCCCTACAGCTTCACGCAGGATTGGACGCAGACCGACCTGTCCCGCAGCCACAGCATCCTCGGATACCAGCCCGCCTTCGACCTGCGCCGCGGGATTGATGCGTACCACGCAAGCGGGAAGCTGGGCGTAGCCGTCTAAGCCGAGCCGCCTTGGGTGCCCTGGACAGGTAGATTCCGGTCGAACTCGATCAATCGGTCCGCCGCCTCGGCGGCGGCGTCGGCATAGGGAAGCAGGATCATGTCCGCGCCCGCCCGCTCCAGGACGTGGGCATCGTGGTGGTGATGTGCGGTCAACGCCAGCCGCCCCCGGAAGCCATACTCGCGAACATCGTGCAGCACCGCAAGATTCGTCTCCAGCGTCGGCGACGTGCACACGACCCAGCGCGCCGACTCCAGCGGCAGCGAACCGGCAAGCTCCGGGTCCTCCGCGTCGCCGTACATCACGTCCCAGCCGCGAGATTCCCACTCCGTGATCACGTTCGGATCGAAATCCACCCCCAGCACGCTCTGCTGTTTCTCGCGGAGGTGGCGGGCGATGTTGCTGCCGTAGCGCCCCAGGCCGAAGAGCACGACGTCGAATGCCCGCGAGGCCTCGTCGGGCGTCATCTCGCGGTAGGGCACTTTCCGTTCGAACGGCCTCAGCACCGGCGCCAGCCACTCGTAGAGCTTGTTGGAATAGAGAATCATGTAGGTCGAGAGGCCGATCGTCACGAGGCCAACAAGCGTGATCAGCGCCATCGCCTCCTGCGACAGGTGGCCCAGCGTCACGCCCAATGCCCCCAAGACCAGCGAGAACTCGCTGATTTGTGCCACCGTCAGCCCCGCGAGGAACCCTGTGCGCCGGCGGTAGCCCATGTAGCCCATGATCGCCATCACGATCAGCGGGTTGCCGATCAGCACGAACGCCGACAGCAGGCCTGCGGGAACAAGCTGCTCACCGACGAGCCTCAGGTTCAGGTCGGCGCCCAGCTTCAGGAAGAAGAAGAGCAGCAGGAAGTCGCGCAGGGGCACCAGGCGCGAGCCAATCGACTCGCGGAAGGGCGTCGAGCCCAGCGAAACACCCGCCAGGAACGCCCCGACCTCCTGGCTGAACCCCATGAACGCCCCGAGGCTTGCCAGGATCATCGCCCACGCCACCGCGAACAGCACCAGCAGCTCCTGCGAGTGCGCCAGCCACCGCACCAGCGGCGGAAGCACCCAGCGCATCAGCACCGCGATCCCCGCAAGAAATACCGCACCCTTCATCCCGATCAGCAGCGTCTGAACCACCAGCCCACGCTCCGCCGAATCCCCGCCGAACGCCGACAGCAGGATCAGTGCCAGAATCGCTACCACATCCTGCACGATCAGGAAACCCACCGAGATCCGGCCATGCAGCGAGTCGATCTCGCGCTTGTCCGACAGCAGCTTCACGATGATGATCGTGCTGGAAAACGTCAGCGCTACCGCGATGTAGAGCGACGCCACCGCCGAGTAGCCCAGCAGCAGGCACAGCGCAAAGCCGATCACTGACGTGAAGAGGACCTGCCCCAGGCCCGTGGCTGACGCGACCGGCCCAAGCGTCCGAATCGTGCGCACGTCCAGCCGGATGCCAACAAGAAACAGCAGGATCGCGATGCCCATCCGCGCCAGCAGCTCAATGTACTCGCTGTCCCTCAGCAGCCCCATTCCGGACGGCCCCACAAGGATCCCGACACCGATGAACGTCACGATCAGCGGCTGCCGCAACAGCCGGCCCACCGCCCCCGCCGCCGCGGCGATCGTCAGCAGGGCCGCGAGCGCGTAGAACTCGTTGTAAAGTACCGGCATCCCAAGAGTTTAAGCTCGACACGCCATGGCCACGCCGATTCAGCGGCGGCGAGTACCGCGCTTCACTCGCTTGCACGCTCCAGGTGCTCCTTCAGAAACGCGATCGTCTCCTTCCAAGCCGCCTCCGCGGCGCGCTTGTTCGCGCCTTCCTGGCCGGATTGCTGGCGCAGGAAGCCGTGGCCGGCGCCTTCGTAGGTGTGCTGGGTGAACTCCTTGCCGGCCTCTTTCATCGCCTCCTCGGTCGCGGCGACGGTGCTGGTCACGCGGGCATCCGCCTCGCCGTACAGGCCCAACACGGGCACCTCGATCGCCTCGAAGCTCCGCGGATCGCGCGGGGAGGTGCCGTAGTAGACGACGGCGGCGTTCAGCGCGGGCTGCCGTGTGGCGTAGGCGAAGCTGGTCGATCCGCCCCAGCAGAAGCCGACGGTCGCGGTCTTGTCGGTCGTGGCGTCGTGGGCGATGGCCCAGTCGCGCACCGCGTTCAGGCGCGACTCCACCTCCGGGCCGCTCAAGCCCTGGATGGCCGCTCGCACGCTGTCA
>JBGTBZ010000163.1:0-3765 GCA_041749155.1 Phycisphaerae bacterium | reverse complement strand
CCGCCGACGACGAGGGTCGTGATGACCGCGCCCGGACGCCGCGGGGAGAGTCGATAGGGTTCGGGGAGCCGGCGGGTTGCATTGGCTGTCATGGGTTGGTTCCTCCGGTGAGAAGGACACATGCCTCCCACGCATGTTAGCCGATCCAGCAGTAGAGGCAGCGGGCAGAAGCGTTGGCGGCCGCGAACGAATGCAAAGGTGGCGTGTCTTCTGGAGTATGGCGGTCCCGCGGGTGCGACGGATCGTGCAGGCGGGCGGAGCATTGAAGGTGCCCCGATCGACCGATAAGGTTACGGAAGGCACATCCGCCGGTAGTGGAGCGAGCATCATCATGAACAGTCACAAAACATCGATCAGTAGCCTTGTTGCAGTTGCAGGCGCCACCGCAGCCCTGCTGCTGGGGTCCGCCGGCTGCCGCTCGACCGAGGATCCAGGCGGATATAGCCGCGACCGTCCCCCGGCCGACCGGCTCGACCGCCGCGACCGGGGCCTGCAGAGCCCCGACGTCCTGATGGCCGCCGACCAGATGGCTGAGAGCCTCCTGTCCCTGCCGGAGATCAACGCCTCGCCGGAACGGTTGACCGTCGTGGTGGACCGCGTTGAGAACATGACCACCACGCATCGGCAGAATCTGGACATTTTTCTCGAGCAGCTTCGCACCGAGCTGTTCCGCCGCGACCAGAATCGCCGGATCCAGCTCATCACCGATCGCGCGGTGCTACGCGACATCCAGAGCCGGGAGCTCGAGCAGCGGCCGCAGGACGAGTTTGGCGGCGCCGGCGGCCAACGCACGCCGCCGGGACCGGCGGGCATCCAGCCGGATTACGCCCTGCATGCACAGGTGATGGATCTGCCCAACCGAGGGACGAACTACTACCAGTTCGTCTTCACGCTCAGCGACCTGCGCGCCCGCACGGACATCTGGACCGACGATTACTCCGTTCGCGTCGCCCGCTAGACAACCCGAACAGCTTTGCACGATGTCCCTCCGCTGCCAGTTCTGCATGGCCCTGCTGTTGACCGCAGCCGGCCTCGTCGGCGGGTGCGGCACCGCGGTGGGTTCGGGTACGTCCACCGCCCTCTCCGGCGACGACCTCGAGGCGATGGCCGACCAGATGGCCAGTGGCATACTGGCGAGCCCGGAGGTTCAGCGTGTGGTGCGCGAACAGGGCCCGCTGAGGGTGGTCGTGCTGCCGGTCGAGAACCAGCTAACCGGCGAAGTGCTGCCGCGGGGCCAGGCGATGGCCTTCACCGCCAGCGTCCGGACGCTGCTTTCGCGGGCGCGCACGGGCAACTTCGTCTGGGTGAACAACCGCGACACGTTTTATGCCCTGCGCGCGCGGGAGCTGGAGGGGATGGACCTCGGCCCCGCCCCCGAGGCCGTGAACCCGGAATGGGCCCTGCACGCCACCTTCCGCAGCCTTGCCGACGATGACAAGCGCGGCCGCAGCGCCTTTTATCAGGCTGTTTTCTCGCTCACCAGCCTCGACAACCGAACCGTCCTCTGGACCGACGTCTACAACGTCAAGAAGACGGCCGTAAAGAGCTTCCTCGACTGATTCACCGGGGCAACGTGCTGCGACTTGTGCTCAAACCTCCGCTCCTGCTCCTCGTCCTTACTCTTGCGACGCTGGCGGGGATCGGCTGCGCCAGTAACCGCAACGAGCGGGCGGCCCAGCGGGGCGTGAGCGCCTATTTCGCCGGCCGGCCGGACCTGGCTGTGGAGATTCTCGAGCCGCTTTCCCACGAGCCGGACCGCAACTACGTCCTCAACAACCTGCGGCTCGGCCAGGCCGCCCTCGCCGCCGGGGACCTGGTGACGGCGGAGAACGCCTATTACCGCGCCTACGAAACGCTCAACGCCGCCGGCGTGAACAACCAGGCGCGCACCGCTGCCACGGTGCTCTTCAATGAGCGCGTCCGGATCTGGCTGGGGGAGCCCTACGAGCGGGCGATCGCCAACCTGCACCTGGGCATCGTTTACTACCTCCAGGGCGACTACAACAATGCCCGCGGCGCCTTCGAGAACGCCCTCTTCAAGCTCCGCCGCTACGCCGGCGACGAGGACGCCGAGGCCAACTACGAGGAGCAGGAGAGCACCTTCGCCATCGCCTACATTCTGCTGGGACGCACCTGGCAGCGGCTGGGGCGGGAGGACCTGGCGCAGCAGAACTTCGACCGCGCCAGCGAGCTCGACCCGAGCCTCCGGGCATTGGCGGACTCGGAACTGCATGCCGGCACCAACGTGCTGCTGATTCTGGAGTGGGGTACCGGACCGCAAAAGCTGCCGGAAGGCTCCGGAATCGTCTTCGCCGCGGCCTCTTCGCCGCTGCTGCCGCAGCCGCGGGTGGTGGTGAACGGCAGGCCGGCCGGTATCGGAGAGCTCGCCGTGCCCACGATCGACACCCACCTCATGGCCCGGCAGCGTCGTTGGCAGACAATTGACACGTACCGGGCGATCCGGGAGGTGACCGGCAAGGGCATGATGGTCGGGGGCGTGATCGTGCTGGACCAGGGGATGAGACGGCGGAACGAGGATACAGCGCTCTTGGGGGCCGCGCTCATCGGCCTGGGCGCCCTGCTGGACGCCAGCAGCGCCCCAGACACCCGCCAGTGGGAGATGGTACCGCGGACGATCTACCTGGTGCCGCTGTCGCTCGAGCCGGGGGTGCACGACATTCGGGTGGCCCTGCCGCACCCATACGGCTATGGCGATCTCGTGCAGGAATTCCGGAATGTCGAGGTGGGGTCTGGGCGGGAAACAGCGCTTTATGGCCGCATTCTCCCGGGACACGCTGGCGTAATCGACTTCGCGCTGCCGCCGGACCCAGTGCGGGGACCCTGAACTTCAAGCCGCAGTTCACAGTCCGGTACGGCAGTCGCTTATCCTTCGCGGCTGGATGCGAGGGACCGCCGCTTCAATCCCCATGATCCGTCGTCGGCTGCTGGCCTGGTACGACGCCAATGCTCGCGAGTTGCCCTGGCGGGGCGCCGGCTGCACGCCCTACCGCGTGCTCGTGAGCGAGCTGATGCTCCAGCAGACGCAGGTTGCGACTGTTGTGCCATATTTCCAGCGGTTCATGGCGGCCCTGCCGACGATCCAGCACCTGGCAGGCGCGGATGAGCAGGCGATCCTGCGGCTCTGGCAGGGGCTGGGGTACTACACGCGAGCGCGCAACCTTCGACTGGCCGCGCAGACGATCGCGCGAGAGCATGCCGGCGAGGTCCCGCGGACGGTGGAGGCGCTCATAAAGCTGCCAGGAATCGGACGTTACACTGCGGGCGCGGTCGCCAGCATGGCGTACGGCGTTCGGGCGCCTGTGCTGGACGGCAACGTCGTGCGCTTGCTCTGCCGGCTCGGTGCGATAAAGGCGGATCCCCGCCATCCGGCGGTGCAACGGACGCTGTGGGAGCGGGCCGCCGGGCTTGTTCCGCCGAAGCGGCCGGGGGATTTCAACAGCGCCCTGATGGAGCTCGGCGCCACCATCTGCACGCCGCGCAGGCCCAATTGCCCCTCCTGCCCGCTGCGGAGCGCTTGCGGAGCGTTTGCCGCGGGCCTGCAGGAGCGGATCCCGCCGGTCCGCATGCGGGCCGCTACGCCGCTCGTGAGGCGGGATGTGTACGTCATCCGCAATCGCCGCGGGCGATTCCTTATCGAGCAGCGGCCCACCGCGGGCCGGTGGGCGGGGCTCTGGCAGTTCATCACCCGCGAGCGAGGCGCCGCCCCGCCGTTGCCGACCGCATCGCCCGCACCGATTGCGACGT
>JBGTBZ010000162.1:0-4503 GCA_041749155.1 Phycisphaerae bacterium | reverse complement strand
CCTCGACCGCGCGGCGGATGATGGCGGCCTTGCCCTCGCCCCAGGCCATAAGGATCACGCGGCGGGCGTCGAGGATGCTGGCGACGCCCATGGTGATCGCCTTGCGCGGGACATTGGGCTCGCCGAAGAAATCGCTGGCGGCGTCGAGGCGGGTCATGCGGTCTAGCGTGATCAGGCGCGTGCGGCTGTCGCGGCTGCTGCCGGGCTCGTTGAAGCCGACGTGACCCGTGCGGCCGATGCCCAACAGCTGCAGGTCGATACCGCCGGCGGCGCGGATGCGGCGCTCGTAGTCGGCGCAGAAGTTGTTGATCCTGTCCCGCGGGATGGTGCCGTCGGGAATGTGTACGTTTTCCCGATCGATGTCCACGTGGTCGAACAGGTGCTCGTTCATGAACCGGACATAGCTCTGCAGCTCCTCCGGCCGCATGGGGTGATACTCGTCGAGGTTGAATGTCACGACGTTGGCGAAGCTGAGCCCCTCCTCGCGGTGCAGGCGGATCAGCTCGTCATACACGCCCGTCGGCGTCGACCCTGTCGCGAGGCCAAGAACTGCGGTTTCGCCACGCACCGCCTTCTCTCGGACCAGCCCGGCTATCTCCGCCGCCACCGCCCGCGACGCCTCGCTACTGCTGCGGTAGACAGTGGTCGGAATCCGCTCGACGGCGGCGCCCAGCTCCGAAGCGCCGCTTACGCCATCGGTTTCAGAGAGTGTTGTCGCTCGAATAGTCATGGGATCCGGGCGATGGTAGGGCAATACGTAACACAGTCGCATTGCTACATGAAGCAGTCCCGCGTAGCTTCCCGACGTGCTCTGTCTGGGCCTCGATGTCGGTGGGACCCGCGTGAAAGCCGCCCTTTTGCTCGGCGGGCAGTCCGTCGCCACCGCCGTTTCACCACGATATCGCCGGCCATCGGCATCTGCCCTGCTCGAGCTGATCACCGCCGCCGCGGCCGAGCTGGCTGAGCAGGGCGGCCGGCCCGAAGCTTTGGGCCTTTGCGTCCCCGGAGCCCTGGACGAGGCCCGACGCCGCGTCGCCTTTTCCGCCAACCTGCCTGCATTGCAGGAGATCGAGCTGGCCGAAATCGCCTCCGCCATCGGTGCGCCGCGGCACCGCGTTGTGACCGACCAGATCGCTGCTGCGACGGATTACGCCTTTGCCCACAAGGTGCGCGGGCGGCTGCTGGCGATCAGCATTGGTACCGGCGTCGGGGCCGCGGTGCTCGATTGCGATGAACGCGTTCCGCTGGGGCACCCCTTGCTGGTCAACGGCGACTCCCCGGGCCACATTGGCCAGATGGATGTCTCGCTGGACGACCGTCCCCCGGTGGGCGCTGATGGGGGTGCCGGCTCGCTGGAGGCCTACATCGGGGCCGCGGCGCTCGCAGGGCGCGATCCGCGGACACTTGATCGGGATTCTGTGGCCATCCGAGCCCTGATACGCGCGCTGCGCATCTGCCACGCCCTCTACCGACCCAACCAGATCGTCCTCCTCGGCGGCGTGGGAATCCGGCTGGCCCATCTGCGTGAGCCGATCGACGAAGCCGTCCGCGACCACCTGACCCGGCTGGCCCGCCCCGGCTGGCGACTCGGCTTCGGGGACGATGACTTCCATGCCGCCCGCGGGGCTGCGCGGTTGGCGTAACAGGGAAGCGTGGGCGAAAGAATAGCCCCGGGCTGCAAGAAGCCTTGCCCGGGGCTTTTCTCCTCTCAATCAATCTCCCGGAAACCGGGTGCACGGCCAGGTCAAAGCCTCCTATGGGGCCGGCCTCTGACCTGGTCGCGCTGGCTCGTGGGGCCAAGCTCAGGTTTCAGATTGACCCGTGGCCGCCAGCCTGTCAAAGCTGAGCAACCCCCTGGGCCGCGTTTCCGGACCCGCAGCCCGGTAATCCTGGCGACCTGCGCCATCTGGACGACCCCAGCTTGCGGCGGACGGGCAGCGGGCATGGAATGCTGGTCATGGGACTCCGTTACGCATGGAATACCAACGGATGCGCCAATCACCGGCTCGACGATGCCCTGGAGCTGATCGCCGAGGCGGGTTATTCCGGGGTTGCCCTGACGGTGGACTGGCAGCACTTCGACCCCTTCGCCCCGGATTTCGACCGCCGCGCCGCCGCTCTGGCGCGGCGGCTTCGAGAGCTGGGGCTGGGCTTGGTGGTCGAAACTGGGGCGCGGTTCCTGCTGGATCCGCGGCGCAAGCACGAGCCGACCCTTGTCTCCCCAGACCCCGTCGGCCGAAGGCGCCGCGTCGAGTTTCTTCGGCGGTGCATTGACCTATGCCTCGCCTGCGGGGGCGAGACGACCAGCTTCTGGGCGGGCAAGCCGCTTCCGGGCATCCAGGTAGCGGAGGGCTGGCGCTGGCTGCAGGAGGGCGTCTATGAGGTGTCGGAGTATGCCCGCGCCGGCGGCTCCGAAGTGGCCCTGGAGCCGGAGCCGGGCATGCTCATCGAAAGGCTGGACGACTTCACCCGCCTCGCACGTGCGCCGGGACACGCTCCAAGCCTCTTCCTTGCCCTGGACGTTGGCCACTGCCTCGTCACCGCCGATCACGAGCCGGCCGCCGCCGTGCGCGAGTTTGCCTCGCATCTCGGCACCGTCAGCATCGAGGACATGAAGCGCGGCCGCCACGAGCATCTGCCCTTCGGCGAGGGCGACATGGACATCCGTGGCGTACTGGGCGCCCTCGCGGAGGTGCAGTACCGGCGCCTCGTCTGCGTCGAGCTCTCCCGCGAATCGCACCGGGCTCACGAGGCGATACCGCAGGCGATCGGCTATCTGCGGCAGGAGGAGGCTGGGTGGGCTGCGGAAAGCTGAGACGGCGCAATCCCAGGAAATGTTGCATCCAAAGGCCTTGCTGCGATAAGGTCAGCGGCTCGCAGGGATGCGGCTCGGGCCCGTCCCGGCGTTTCGTTACCCGAGCTTCGCAACAGGAGGCGAAATCACATGGCCAGGAAAGCAGCCGCAGCCACAAAGACCCGCAAGCGCGCACCCGTCACGCGCTCCATCCCCGCCGCCGGCAATGGCCGCGCCGCCCAATTGGCGCCGGAGCAGATCCCCGCCGGCGGGGCCGGCGACAGTCTTGAGAAGGTCCGCGACATCCTCTTCGGCAGCCAGCAGCGCGACAACGATCGCCGCTTCTCCACCCTCGAGGAGCGCTTCATCGCTGAAATGAACACGATCCGCGAGGAGTTCCGCAAGCGCCTCGATTCGCTGGAGGGTTACGCCAAGACGGAGGTCAGCAACCTGATCGAGCGCCTCAAGTCCGAAAGCCAGCGGCAGACGCAGGCGGTGAAGGAGCTCGCCGGCCAGACGAAGGACGAGCTCAAGAACCTGGACCGCTCGCACACCGAGTCGATGAAGGAACTGGACAAGCGGGTCAAGGCCTCCGACGACGCCGGCGAGAAGCGCGCCAGCGACCTCCGCAAGGAGCTGCTCGACCAGTCCGCACGCCTCCGCGACGAGGTCCAGACCGCCCGCGAGGAGATGACAGAGGCCGTTACCCGCGCCACCGCCGAGCTGCGCGAGACCAAGGCTGACCGCACGCTCCTGGCTGACGTATTCAGTCAGTTGGCCCTGCAGGTCGCTGGCGAAGCCCCGCCGGCACGCGGGCGCAAGTAAATGCCCTCCGGCTTCGTATGATGCGGCCGTGGCCCGCCGGGTGATTCAGCAGCTTCCGCCGGACCTTGTCAACCGCATCGCGGCGGGCGAGGTGATCGAGCGGCCCGCCAGCGTCGTCAAGGAACTGGTCGAGAACGCCCTCGACGCCGGCGCCACCCGCATCGTCGTCGAAATCGAGGATGGCGGGCGTTCGCTCATCCGCGTGATCGACGACGGCGGCGGAATTCCGCGCGATGAGCTGCCCCTGGCCTTTGCCCAGCACGCCACGAGCAAACTGCGCGACGATCAGGAACTGGCGGCAATTGCCACGATGGGCTTCCGCGGCGAGGCGCTGGCGAGCATCGGCAGCGTGAGCCGCGCCCGCATCCTCTCCCGCTGCGGCGAAGCCGACGCCTACGAAATCCGCAACGACGGTGGACGCATCACGGAGGTCGTCGCCGCCGCCGGCAACGCGGGGACGACGGTTGAAGTGCGGGACCTGTTCTTCAACGTCCCGGCACGGCGCAAGTTCCTGAGAGGCGCCGCCGCCGAGAGCGGCGCGGTCACCGACGTGATCGTCCGCGTTGCCCTGCCGCGACCGGAGGTGGGATTTCGGTACGTGCGGGATGGGAAGACGATCTCAGACTGGCCGGCCTCGATGGCAGCCGCGGGCGATGCAGGGCTCAGGGCCGGCCAGATCGAGCGCCTGCTGGTCGCCTGGCCGGCGGAGTACGTCTCGTCCTTCCGCGAGCGGCCGATGAGCCTCGATGTGGAGGATGAGCGCGATGGCGTGCCCTGGCGGCTTCGGGGCATCCTGGGCCTGCCCGAGTTCGCGGCCACTGCGGGACGCTACCAGCACTTTTATGTCACTGGCCGGGCTGTCCGGGACAAGAGCGCCGTCCACG
>JBGTBZ010000161.1:0-8296 GCA_041749155.1 Phycisphaerae bacterium | reverse complement strand
TCGCCGGCGCTGCCGCCGCCAGGCTGGAGCAGCCGGGTAGCTCGCGCGACCGCCACCTGCGCGTGTCGCTCGTGAACGAGGCCCTTGGAGCCTGGAAGATCGACGTGCCCAACAACCGCCAGCCCCAGCAGGTGTACGCCGACCTGGCCCGTTGCATCGATCGCCTCTCCCAGAACTCGGCCAACTGGCCCAGCGACGAGGGCGCGGTGCAGCACGTGATCGCCTATGAAGTAATGGCGGCGATCTACGGCGCCAACATTGGCCAGCGCGGTATGCAGGGTCAGGATCGCGGCCTCGGCGGCGACGCCGCGGACCGCAGCCGTGATGACGGGATGGGCGGCGACTAACGCTCGGTCCCTCGGAGTCTTTTCGATCCCTTACCCCCGGACGTGGCGGCCTTGGTCGCCACGTCCGGCTTTTTTGCCAGGCACGCATCCGGGTTAGGCTTGGTCCCGCACGATGGCCCCTACCGACCAGGACAGCCGCAACCGGAAGCCGCCGGCTCTCAGACGCGACCTCGGGGTATTCGGGGCAGCCATGATGGGGCTCGGATCCATCGTCGGCACCGGCGTTTTTGTCAGCATCGGCGTAGCCGCCGGCATCGCCGGGCCCGCCGTCATTCTCGCCATTCTCATCGCCGCCGGCGTTGCCACCCTCAACGCCTTGAACAGCGCCCAGCTCGCCGCCAGCCATCCCGTCAGCGGCGGTACCTACGAGTACGGATACAAGTACCTTCGCCCCTGGCTGGGCTTTTCCGCAGGCTGGATGTTCCTGTGTGCCAAGACGGCCTCCGCCGCGACGGCGGCACTCGGATTCGCTGGTTATCTTCTGACGCTGCTTGGGTTTGTGGACGGCGGGCGGCTGCTGTTGGCGGGCGTCGCCGTCTTGACGGTGGCGGTGCTGACGGCGATTGTGTCGTCGGGGATCCGGCAGTCGAGCCGCGTGAACATCGCCGTTGTCTCCGTGACCCTCCTGTCGCTTCTCGCGTTGGTGATCTGCGGCCTTCCAGCAGCCGTGAGGCACGGGGGCGAGAATTTGCGCAATTTTCACGGCACGGGCGCCGCGGACGCGTTCTGGCCGGCCCTCCTGCACGCGACGGCGCTCATGTTCGTCGCCTACACAGGCTACGGCCGTATCGCGACGCTTGGCGAGGAGGTGCGGGACCCGCGCCGCACCATCCCCCGCGCCATCATCATCACTCTCTGGGCGTCTGCCCTGCTCTACGCGGCGGTGGCCATCGTTTCCGTCTCAGCGGTGGGGGCGGACACCCTGGGAAGCGTGACGCGGGAGCAGGCCGCGCCGCTGGAGGTGGCGGCGCGGCAGCTTCCGCCGCAGGGGCTGCACGTGCTGGTCGCGATAGGGGCGATGACCGCGATGCTGGGCGTCCTGCTGAATCTCATCCTGGGCCTCTCCCGCGTCCTGCTTGCGATGGGGCGCCGCGGGGACATGCCGGCCGGTGTCGCCCGCTTGAACGCGACAGAGACGACGCCGTACGTCGCCGTCGGGGTGGTGGGCGTGATCGTGGCGGGGATTGCCTTGATTGGAGACGTCAGGACGACATGGTCCTTCAGCGCCTTCACGGTGCTGATCTACTACGCACTCACCAACCTCACCGCCCTGGCACTTCCCACCGACGAACGGCTGTATGGCCGCTGGCTCGCCTGGGGCGGCCTTGCCGCCTGCGCCTTTCTCGCCTTCTGGGTGCAGTGGCAGATCTGGGCGCTGGGCCTGGTCCTTTTCGCCGCCGGCTTGATGTGGCATGTCCTCGCACGCCGAATCACCCGGCACGCGCGCCAGTGAGCTGCGGCGGTCAGAAAGGCTCAAACCAGACGGGCTGCGGGTGGCGGTCCGGCTTTCGGGGGCGAGCGGCCCGCTCCACGCCAGAAAGATGCCATCGGTACATGCCCTCGAGGCTCTTGTCCGTCCCGGCGGGGCTTACCTTGTCGATGACCGCGCTGCCGACGATCAGGCCGGTGGGAAGCTCGTCCTTGAACAGGCGCAGGGCCGTGGCTAACTCCAGAATCCACGGCGGGGGGGCCGACATGGCCAGGTCGCGCGACCAGATGCCCGTTTCGCCTGCTGCCAAGCGGCTGTCCGGGGCACGGACGGGCGTTTTGGAGGCGTATATCCAGAATCGTTCGCCGATGATGCGCGTGGGCCGGCTGCGGTATTCCACCGTCTTGATCCCCCGCAGGATCAGTTCCGCGAATGGCTGGCGGATGGAGAGGGCCCGCATGCCTCCTATATCGGCCAATCTGCCGTGCCCACTGGGCCTCGAAACAGACGCCTCTCGTCAGGCCGCGACTTCCTCTGCGACGGCGGCGGGCTGCTTCAGGGGCGCCGGCGGGGCTGTTTGCAACTCGACCATGGTGCGGTAGCGGCCCGAGCTGGCGATCAGTTCGTCGTGGCTGCCGGTTTCGATAATCTGCCCGTGGTCCACGACGGCGATCAAGTCCGCTCCCTGGATCGTCGAGAGCCGGTGGGCGATCACGAAGCTTGTCCGCCCGCTCATCAGCTCCGCCAGGCTCGCCTGGATGAGCCGCTCGCTCTCGGTGTCCAGGTTGCTGGTAGCCTCGTCCAGAACCAGGATCTTCGGGTCCGCCAGGATCGCACGGGCGATGGTCAGGCGCTGCCGCTGTCCACCCGAAAGCTTCACGCCGCGCTCGCCGATGAAGGCCTGGTACCCCTCCGGGAAGCGGCTGATGAACTCATGGGCGTTCGCCTTCTTCGCCGCGGCAATGACATCGTCCAGCCGCGCCTCGCGACGTCCGTAGGCGATGTTCTCGGCGATCGTGCCGTCGAAGAGGAAGGTGTCCTGCTCAACGATGGAGAGCATGCGGCGGTAGCTGTCCACGGAGATTTCGCGCAGGTCGATGCCATCCAGCATGATGCGCCCGGCGGTTGGGTCGTAGAAGCGGGCGATGAGGTTGCAGAGGGTGGTCTTGCCGGCGCCCGACGGCCCGACCAGCGCCACCGTCGTTCCCGGCGGCACGTCAAGGCTGACGCCCTTGAGCACCAGCTCGCCCCGTTCCAGCGTCTGCTGGCCCAGGTCGCCGGTCTGCTTCGGGTAGGCGTATTCCACGTCTTCCAGCGTGACACGCCCCTGCACCTCCTCGCGGCGCAGCTCGATCTGCTCGCCGTTGCCGGAGAACTCCTGGGGCTCGCCGAGGAGATCGAGGGTGCGGTCCAGGCCCGCCAGGTTGTTCTGAAGGGCCGTGGCGCTCATGGCCAGCGTCGCGATCGGATTCAGGAGCCACAGCAGGTACGCCAGGAAGGCCATCAGGTCGCCCGCGCTCATACGCCCCTGCATCCCCAGAAGCCCGCCGAACAGCAGCAGGAGAGCGACGGCCGCGGGGATGATGATCTGCCAGGCCGCCTCGATGCCCCGGCTCCACCACCAGGTCAGCAGCTCCTGGCGGGCCATGAGGTTGTTGTTTTCGGTGAAGGTCGAGGCCTCGGAGCGCTGGCGGTTGAAGGTGCGGACGACGCGCATGCCGCCGAAGGTCTCGGTGGCGTGGGCGTCGATGTGCTGTCGCGTGTTGCGCACGTCGCGCCAAAGCGGGCGGATGCGGGCGATCCAGGTCTTGTGTGTCAGCCAGACCACCGGCAGCACGACCACCGCGCCCAGCAGCAACTCCCACTGGATGAATGCTAAAATCACCAGCGAGCCCAGGAGCTGGATGATCGCCTTGCTCGGGTTGTACAGCAGGGAAAAGACCAGTTCGCCAGTTCCGCCGGCGTCGTCGCGCAGGACGCTGGTGACGCCGCCGGACTTGATATCGTATACGCGGTGCAGCGGCAGGCGCACCGACTGGTCGAAGGCGAGCTTACGGGCGTGCATCGCCACCTGCTTGGTGGCCTTTGTCGCCTGCCACCGGGCCCAGAGGCCGAGGAAGAGGTTTACGAAGCCGATCAGCAGGCTGATCGAAACAGTGGCGTACAGAAGGGCGTGGCGCGATTCCGGCAGGCCCAGCAGTCTCAACCCCGCGGCGATCCAGCCCGGCCATGTTGAATCGGCGGGCATGACGTAGTCGATGACTATCTTCGTCGCGTAGACGGGCAGCAGGCCCAGCCCCGTCGCGACGGCACTGATGATCAAGGCCGCAATCACGCGGCGGCGCTGGTTGCCCAGAAGGCGCCAGAACTCGCGCAAGAGCGCCCAGAACCCCCGGGATCGCCGGCTGGAACGGCGGCGCGAGAGTCGAAGGTTCCCCTGGGCATCGGCGAGCTTGCTCTGCTCTGCGAGCTGCTCGTCGGTAATATTTTTGCTGCGGCTGGCACGATCCAGGGCGCGCGAGGATTCCCGGTAGGTTCGATAGCGGCGGCTGCTGGATGAGCGGGTCCGGACACTGGCCTTCACGTGTCGATCTTAGGCGGGACCACTGGCTCACACGTCATCATCGCGGTAGGCTGCGGTCGTCGTTTTCCGGAGTTTCTGCCCATGTCCAGCGCCTTGATCAGGCCGATTCACCGCTCCGCCGCCGTCGTGGCTTGTGTCTTGGCCCTTGCGATCCTGCCGGTCTCACCGGCCGGGGCCGACGATCTGTTCAGCGTGGAGGTCTCCAGCTCATCGAATACGGTCTCCGCCAGCGGCAGCAGCCTGATCGACCTGGCACGCGACATCTCCGGCCAGAACGACGCCTTTTCGGTCTTCAGCGGCCAGTCCTTCACAGGGAGCCTCAACTATGCCGGTCTGAACGATGCCATTCTCTTCAGCAGCAACTCCGACAACTCGCAGGTGACGCTGGAGATCCCCTCGATCGGGTTCAGCCGCACGTTCGACGCCGCCGACGGGGACATCGAGAACCAGGTCGAGGATTTTCTAAAGTCCGATGGTGCTGGGGTGCTGGCCGACTTCATCAGCGTGGTGAACGAGCAGACGCTGGCGGGCGTGACGGACGGCAATCCCGCCGCGCTCACGGCGCTGCTCTCCAACGAGCATTTCCGCCTCTTTGGCGACTTCCGCAATCCCTTTGGCCAGCACATCCAGGGCGGAGACGGCTTTCGCATCTACGCGAACGCTGCCATCATCGACACCGACATCGCCGATGGGCGCATCTTTGAAGGGGCCCTGACAACCACGTTCCGCTTCACCAACCGCCTGGGGCTGGTCCTGGACCTGCTTGGCGGCTATCGCGATTTTGAGGGGTCGGAGACTTTCACGATCGCCGGGATCGTCGGCCTCCCCATCCGTATTTCTCCCGAGTTGGACGACAAACAGCCGTTTTTCTGGCAGATCACCCCGAGTGCCCACATCGGCGGGGGCGGCAGCGCCGACCAGCTCTCCGGCGGACTGATCCTGGGCCTGGCCGCGACCAATCTGATCGGGATCAAGGCTGGCGACTTCTTCTTCAGCTCGGGGCAGCACCTGGCTGGATATGACGGCCAGCCCATTGACGTCGAGGGCTACGAGTTCGAGACGGATGTCAGCCAGGTCGTCTTCAAGGGCAGTCTGGCTGCCACCTACGGCGGCATAGGGCAGAGCGCCTACCTCCAGGGGGGCGTCGTTTACACGGACTTCCTCGACGATGCCGCGATCGATAACTACATCACGCCCTTCGCCGGACTGGGCCTGAAGCTTGGCCGCGGGGTGCTGCGCGTCGGATATGCGGCCGACCTCGCCGACGACTTCACGGTGCATCGTGCCGAGGTTGAGCTGCGCCTGGCCCTGTAACACGCTCGATGGCGCCGCATTCAGGACAGCGGATCGTCTCGCTGCCGTGCCCACGCAAGTCGTATCCGCATTCGCCGCACAAGCCGCGGCGCCGCCGAAATCGCAGGCGAAGAACGCGCCTCACCTGAAACGGCAGCCATACCGCAAAGCCGAACAGCAGGGCATTGGCGGCGAAGCCCGCCCCGATCGGCTCCAGCGGCATCGCGTGCATGCTCTGCCGCCAACGGTACGAAGTGGCGCCGGCGGGCGGCTGAACCAGGATCAGTCCGCCGCGCACCTCCTTGAAGTAGTACAGCCTGCCGGAGAAGCCCACGGGATGCGTCGTCCAGACGTGCTCGTAGCGAAAGCTCTTGAAGGGCCAGCCGTAGGCCACCTCCGTGACCATCCAGTCGCCCTGGGTCTGCACCTGTCGCTCGACTTCCTCCGGCGTCGGCGCTGTGTTGGCACGGCTCCACCAGGGGATTCTGACGGCCCCCGGAAACCACCGACCGTCCTGCTCGACCCTCCGGTGGAGGGCCGTCGCGCCTGTGACGTCCGCCCGTTGCACGGCCCAGGCGGGCATCCCGACGCCGCTGAGGGCTTGCGGCGTCGTGCGGGTGGCCCAATTGCCTTCAGGGCGGAACCAGGCCAGGCCAAGGCTGACCCCGAGGTTGATCGCTGCCCCCAGCAGCACGATGAAGGCTGCCTGCATCAGGATGGACCGGGGGCGGGGCATCTCCACTAAAACTAATGCGCAACGCCGTCTTGGCGCTCTAAACTCACCGCGGTGGTCAATCAGGACAGCCGAAAACCCCGAGATACGCTCATCTGCGACCTTCTTGAACCAAGGCTGGCCTCGGATGATTGCCTGCCGCACGCCGCCATGGGGCTGGGATCGACCCGTGCGGTCGGCACGAGCCCGAGGCCGGCCCTGGTCCACCGGCTGATCATTCAGCCGCAAATGTCCGCCTGGTGCCTCTTTCGGCTCGACGCCGAAGGGGGCTTCATTGGCGAAACCTGGCATCCCGACGCCGCCGATGCCCTGCGCACGGCCTGCAGAGAGTTCAAGCTCACACCGGAACAGTTCAAGGAGCGGCGATGAGCAACCGCAAAAAGCTGCCCGGCGAAGGCTTTCTCGGCTGGCTCGGCCGCCAGGTGGGGTACGTCAGCAAGGCGGTGAAGCACCCGGTTCCCGGCCCGCCCGAGAGGGCTCCAGTTGACGCTCCGCCGGGTGCGCAGACGATCTATCGTGACCGCAAGGTGGTTGAGCAACCCATGCCCGGCCGTCCCGGCGTGCTGCTTCGCCGAACCGTCATTGACGAGGCGGTCGTCGAGAACGATCGGGACTAACCTGAACCTGCCGTTGGTCAATGTGCAAAGCTCAAGGCGAAGCGGATTCGCCGGCGTGACGGATCGCGCGCCTGGATGTCACCACTGGTTCCACACAAGAGATCGTCATGCAGATTACAAGCATCATCGGCTGTTGCTTAGTGATGAGCCTGTTGGGCGCGGGGGCCGCGGTTGGGTCGGAGGCAAGTGCGCAGGATGCACCCGAGCAGCGCAGCCGGGGGTTGCACGGATACATCAGCTATCAGGCGTCGCAGCCGGAGGATCGGGCCGAGTTTGGGTATGGCATGGGCTTTTACTCGGCGGCGTGGACGCTGGTGGATGAGCCGCTGGCGGGCTTTCAGATCGGGCTGGCCAGCGGTTGGATCATGCCCGACAACCGCGATAACGCCGATACCCCGCTCGCGCCCGAAGGAACGCTGGCGCGCCAGTGGCCCGAGCGTGGGCCGACGTGGGCGAGCGTATTTCAGACGGTCGAAGGCGGGCTCGGCTACTGGGCGCGCAGCCGTTTCCGTTACGGGCCACCGAAGTTCAGCATGAATGCCACGCCGCAGGCGTATGACTACGAAGTCGGCTCGCCGGGCTGGTCGTTCTTTTATGACACGCAATCGCTTCCGGACGAGCGGCTGGGCATCGCGCAGTTGAGCAATCGCCTGCTGATCCCGCCGGATGCATTGCCTTTCGCTGGGAAACCCCAAGGCAAGTTCTTCGGCTACGCCTACATGGCTTTGCCGTTCACCGACCCGGTGCTTTCTGTCGATGGCAAGGCGCCGACGGGCGACATGGCGTGGACTTGTTTCCTCTCGACCGACAACTTCAAGGGACCGATTGCGTACTACATCCCCGAAACGTGGAGCAAGATCGCCGACGTGTTCGATTCTCCGTTTCTGCACGGGCGCGGGCTCGATTCGCGCCCCGGCCTGATGGGCGGCGGGGCGATGGAGATCAATACCGTTCCGCAGCTCGTCGCCACCGCGAATGACGGCACAACTTACTCGAAGATTCCTAGGCTCAGCTTCCCGATCGGCGATAATGGCGAAGCGGTGCTCGTCCAGGATGTCACCTACTACTCGCGCGAGGCGCTTTACGATGACTTCCAGAAGTGGCGCAACGGCGGGCCCGCCGTCGATGGCCGATTCGAGCCCAGGGGGGCGTTCGCGGCAAAGCTCACCACGCGGACGCCCGACTTTCAGCAGGACGGCGAGCCGATGACCGGCATCGTCGAGACGTTCGATACGAAGGTGTTCGACGACAATGCGTGGGGCCTTGTCTGGAAGGGTGGCGATCATGCCGATC
>JBGTBZ010000160.1:0-1786 GCA_041749155.1 Phycisphaerae bacterium | reverse complement strand
GCAGGCGATGAGCATCGGCCTGCCTGCGATCGCCATGGCCAACGCCGGTGAGGATGAGGGCGGCATGGCGGCCAGCATCGTGGGTCCCGAGTCAACCATCCCTTCGGGAGAGATCGCAGGCTTCTCCGAGCGGCTGTGCCGCCTAGTGCGCGACCCGGCGGTCCGCCAGCAGCACGGGCGGCAGATGCGGCGGCGGGTGGAGCAGCTCTACTCGTTCGAGCAGACAGCGCGGACGCTGGAGGTGCTCTGCGAGCGGGCCATCGACGGCAATGCCACGCGGCAGTCGGAAAGTGTGACGCTGGACGAGTCGCCACCCGGGCGGCAGGTGCGTAAGGCGGCCTGAGCAATACGGATTACGAAGGTTCACGCCGGCCGGGCCTCCCCGGCCGGCGCTTGTTTGCGCCTACCAGCGGGCACCTGGAGTGTCATAAACTTGTGCCATGACGCTGCTTCTGACGCTGATGCTGGCGGGTCTGGGCCTGCAATCAACCACTCGGTCCACCGACCCCCCGCCGACCCGTCCTGCGGCCGTCGAGGAGGCCGAGCCGGCCGCGGAGGAGGTGAGGCGGCAGGCGGAAGAGGAAATTCGCGAGATTCTGGCCCAGCAGACCGCTTCGGAGCCAGGAGTGCTCAGCGACCTGCTCGACGCTCGCATGGAGGATGGCTTTCTCATCGTCGAGCTGAAGGAAGAGCCCTTGCGCTGGCCGGTGATCATGCCCCTTTCCGACCGCCGGCGTTCTGTCGTGCAGATTTCCGAGCTTCGGCGTCCGCGGCTGCTGACAGAGGAGGAATCGCCGGCGCGGTCGCGGTTTCGCATGGTTGTGAACCACCTGGGCGAGCCGAATGCGGAGGTGTACGCGACGAACGTCGAGCTCTACACCGGCGCCCCCGTCGGGCACATGAACCTACATCTCACCCGCGCCTGGGCCGGCGGATCGATCAACGTCACCCTCGTGCAGCTCCCCGCGGGGCTGGAGGCGGAGGAAGCGGTAAAGCTCCACATCGTCGTGGATCGTGCCGGCGACGGCGACGACACCTACGAACTGGTGACCGCCCAGAGCTTCGCTGACCTGTCGCGGCGGCACCCGGAGCGATTCGAGGAGTACGTGCGGCCGATTCTCGCGGAGCTTGGCCTCGAGGCCGTGCTTAGCGGGAATGTGCGGAAAGTGGCGACGCAGATCTTCCTGGCGGACCTGCCCGTGGAGCCGGAGCTGCTGCAGAAGGTCCAAGGGCTGCTCCGCCAGCTCGATGATGCCGACTTCGCCAGGCGGGACGAAGCCCAGGAGGCGCTGGAAGCCCTCGGGCGCCCGGGGGCAACCGCCCTGCTGCAGCTTTCGCGCGATGCGGAGCTTTCCCTGGAGCAGTCTGCCCGGGTAAGCAACATCCTCGCCGCCCATCGGCCGCTGGCAGCGGAGGAGCTTGCGTCACGACTGGAGGATCGCCAGTTCCTTCAGCAGGTGGCGGCCCTGGAGGGGGAGCCGGAGGCCGAGGCCCTGGCCAAACTCGCCCGTGCCCGCCTGCAGGAGCTGGGCGATGCCCCCGCGACGCGTCCGGCCGGCGAGTGATGCCTGCTGTCAAAGCAGGTATCGCATGCGGTTGACCGCCCACTGGATGCAGCGGTCGCGCAGCGGCCGGGCGTGCCACTGCTCGGGCATGATCCGCTGGGCGAAGCGCACGTCATGGTCGAACATCGCCTCGATCTGGCGGGCGAAGTCCCGGTTCAGGATCACCGCCGACAGCTCCAGGTTCGTCTCGATGCTCCGGTAGTCGAGGTTCGTGCTGCCGA
>JBGTBZ010000159.1:0-2662 GCA_041749155.1 Phycisphaerae bacterium | reverse complement strand
CCCGCCTCCGCCTCGGCGCGCTCCAGCAAGAAGCGGCGGATGAGTTCCCACACCGCTAATCCCACGACCGTCACGATCACCAGCTTCAGAAAGTTCCGCATGTAAGTACTCCTTGGCGGCAGGCTATCCGGCAGGCTAGCGGCGTGGGGACGTTGAAAATTCGTGCCCGGTTTGAGCTATCATCCCGCACAATGACCGACGCAAGACTCGCCAAGCTGGCCGATGTACTGGTGAACTACTCCCTGGCCGTGAAGCCGGGGCAGCTCGTCGCCATCCAGATCCCGACGGTGGCGGCGCCCTTTGCCGACGAGTGCATCCGCGCCGTGCTCCAGGCCAAGGCCTACCCCTCGGTGCGACTGATCCCGGACAACCTCCAGGAGATCATGCTCCGTTACGGCAGCGATGAGCAGCTCCGCTGGACCAATCCGCTGTGGCTCCACGAGGCGGAGATCATCGATGCCCGCATCTCCGCCTGGGCCGAGACCAACACCAAGGGCCTCTCCGGCTTCGAGGCCAAGAAGACCGCCCTCCTGAGCCAGGCCCGCAAGCCGATCCTCCAGAAAGTGCTCGGCCGGGCCGCGGAGGGGCAGCTCAACTGGGTCGGCACGCTCTTTCCGACGCCCTCAAGCGCCCAGGACGCCGAGATGGGCACGGAGGAATACGCCGATTTCGTCTTCAAGGCCGGCCTGCTGGATCACCCCGACCCCGCCGCAAGCTGGCGGAAGCTCGGAGAGTCGCAGCAGAAGCTGATAGACTTCCTGCACGAGAAGATCGCCGCCGGCAAGACCGACTACCGCGTCACCGCTCCCAACGGCACGGACCTGCGCATGGACCTGGCGGGCAAGAAGTGGATCAACTGCCAGGGCAGCCACAACTTCCCCGACGGCGAGGTCTTCACCGGCCCGGATCCGAAGAGCGTCAGCGGCGTCATCAAGTACAACAATCCCGCCGTCTATATGGGCAGGGAGTGTGACGGCGTGGAACTAATTTTCCGCGACGGGAAGGTGGTCGATGCCAAGGCCGCCAAGGGGGAGCAGTTCCTGCACGCCATGCTGGACCAGGATGAGGGGGCCCGCTACATCGGCGAGTGCGCCATTGGCACCAACTACGGCATTCAGCGGTTCACGAAGAACACGCTTTTCGATGAAAAGATCGGCGGAAGCGTCCACTTCGCCCTGGGCGAGGGCTACCCCGAGACCGGCAACACCAACAAGAGCGGCCTGCACTGGGACATGGTGCTGGACCTCCGCCAGGGGGGCGAGATCAGCATTGGCGGGGAGGTTTTCAGCAAGTCCGGCCGCTTCCAGAACCCGCAGTTCCCGCAGCCGCAGGCGCTATAGCCGACAACCCCGCGACATGACCATCCGCCCCGCCTTCACCGACGACATGCCGGCGGTCAACGAGATCCGCAACTACTTCGTTCGCAACTCCACCGCCATCTACACTGAGGAGGAGACGACCGACGACGAGCGGCGGCGCTGGCTGGGCGATCGCGACCCGGTGCGGCACCCGGTGATCGTGGCGGAGACGGATGGGCGGGTCGTCGGCTGGGCGTCGCTCTCGGCCTACAGCGAGAAATGCGGTTACGCGGCGACGGCGGAGGTGAGCGTGTACGTCATGCCGGAACACCACGGCAAGGGGATCGGCCGAGCGCTGCTGTCGGATCTGGTCACCCGGGCCCGTGACGGCGGGCTTCATTGCCTGATTGCCCGGATCGATTCCGAAGGTGAGCCCAGCATACAGCTGCACGCATCGCTGGGTTTTACGGAGGTGGGACGGCTGAAAGAGGCGGGCCACAAGTTTGGCCGCTGGCTCACCGTGGTTTACATGCAGAAGCTGGTGTGACTTGGAAGGCGAGCCGCCGCTAACCGGGAGCCGCAGCTTCTCCCGAACGGGAACCTGTGCTCGGTGCCGCTTCTGGACCGAAGTGCTGTTAAGCGCCGACACAGGTTCCCCTTCGGGAGAAGCTGTGGCGCCGATCATCGGCCGCGCAGTCTCGTGCGCGATCTACGCCGCCATCGCCACAGCGCCATCCGGCTCGCTGTAGTACTCGCGCAGCGAGCGGGACCACCAAAACAGCCCCAGCACCACGACCGGCCACGCCAGCGCAATAGCCAGCGACCCCCCTGCAAAGAACAGCGCTACCGTGTTCTGCGGCCCGCCCCCCATACCCACACCCATCATCCCGCTCCAGAACGAGTAGCTCGCCCACGCACCCAACAGCGCCGCCCCGATCTTCGGCCACGCCCACCACAAGTGCAGCGAACGACCCGAGGGCGAGGACCGCAGCGTCTGGATCCCCGCCACCAGCAGCAGCGCCGCCAGGCCCAGCGACAGCAGGAGATTGGCGCCCATGACGATCATTGTCGTCTTGCTCAGGCCCCCGCCGAACGCTGCGCCTCCGAAGGTCGTCGTCGGCGGCGTGGCCACGCCGTTGCTCACCGTCGTGCTCGTATAGTCGCCGTTGACCGCCCAGTAGTTCAGCGTGACCGATCCGCCGGAAATGCTGATGTCCCCGCCGTTGGTGAAGTTGAAGTTCGCCGAATTCGTCGTCCCGCTGCTCCAACTCGATGTCGAGGCGATCTGCTGCGTCACATGCGCCGCCGTCCACTGGCCGTCCGCCGGCGGCGACAGCGGCGATTCCGCCAGCTGCATCGCCTGC
>JBGTBZ010000158.1:0-2964 GCA_041749155.1 Phycisphaerae bacterium | reverse complement strand
AGCGGGCTTGGCCGCAGCGGCCGGCTGGTCATCTCCGGATGCGCCTGCGTCCCCACGAAAAACGGGTGCACATCCCGCGGAAGCTCCAGGATCTGCATGAGCGGCTGGGTCGGGTGCTTGCCACTGAAGACCAGGCCCTGCCGTGTCAGCGTGTCGATGTAGCGCGGGTCCACTTCGTACCGATGCCGGAAACGCAGCCGCACGAACTTGTGCTGCTTCAGCTCATCGGCAAAAAGTTCCGCGGCAAAGCTCCCGGGAGAGACCTCGACGTCCTTCCCGCCCAGCCGCATGTTCCCGCCCAGGCCCTCGATCTGCTTCTGGTCGGGCAGGATGTCGATCACCGCGTTCTTGCAGCCCGGGTCGAACTCGGTGGAGTTGGCGTCGTCAATCCCGCAGGCATTCCGGGCAAACTCGATCACCGCCATCTGGAAGCCGAAGCAGATGCCCAGGTACGGCACGTTATGCTCCCGGGCGTACTGGATGCAGGCGATCTTCCCCTCCGCCCCGCGGGCGCCAAAGCCTCCGGGGACGATGATGCCGTGTACGTCATGCAGCCGGCTGGCGACGTTTTCCGCCGTGATGTTGGTCGTGTCGATCCAGCGCAGGTTGATGTCGGTGGCGGTGGCGACGCCGGCGTGCTCCACCGCCTTCAGGATGCTCGCGTAAGCGTCGCGCAGGGCCGTGTACTTGCCGGTCACCGCGATCGTGACGTGCTTTTCCTTGGGAACCGTAATGCTGTCCACAAACTGCCGCCAGCGGTCGCGGGCATGGTCCTCGTGGACCTGGTCGGCCCGATCGTGCAGCTTGAGCAGCGTCATGACCTCGCGGTCCATCCCTGCCCCGCGGAGGGCCTCCGGGACGAGGTAAATGCTTTCCAGGTCATGCATTGAAAAAACGCGCCGCATGGGCACGTTCGTGTACATCGACAGCTTCTGGCGCACCTTTTCCTGCACCGGGTCCGTGGCTCGACACGCCACGATGTGCGGCTGGACGCCCACTTCCATGAGCCGCTTGATCCCGAGCTGCGCCGCCTTGCTCTTCTGCTCGCCCAGCGTCTTGGGGTTGATGATGTACGTCAGCGCCACGAAGCAGACGCTGTTCTCACCCTCCTCGTACGCGAGCTGCCGGCACGCCTCCAGGTAAAAGCTGTTCTCGTAGTCCCCCACCGTTCCGCCGATCTCCACGAACACCACGTCGGCCTGCGATTTGGCCGCCAGCTCCCGAAGCTTGAGCTTCACCTCGCCCACGACATGCGGAATGACCTGCACATCCCGCCCGAGATATCCGCCCGACCGCTCCTTCTTGAGCACGGCGGAGAGGATCTGCCCGTTGGTCGTGAAATTGGCCGCCCCGAGGTTCTGGTCGAGCAGGCGCTCGTAGGTCCCCAGGTCCATGTCCGTTTCCATCCCGTCGTCGAGGACGAAGACCTCGCCGTGGCGGAACGGATTGAGCGTGCCCGAGTCGATGTTCAGGTACCCTTCGCACTTGATCGGCGCGACCGTTAACCCCTTGTCCTGGAGCAGCTTGGCGAGCGACGAGGCAAAAATCCCCTTGCCCAGCCCGCTCATGACCGTGCCGACAACCACGACGAACTTGTGCCTCCCGGCCTGGTACCCCGCCGGCATCGGCGTGTAGAACTCCGTCTCGTCGCGGCTGTGGCCGGTGCTGGCTAAAAGGTCTTCAGGGCTCATGGCGACACCAACGTGCAGGGGTCACAGCGGCAGAACACGACAAATTGACGTTACCTGGGATACCCAGGTTTTCAGGCGTTTTCGGCCGCTCCATGGCCACGCCCGGCGGTCCGGGCCCGCTCTCGCTTCACAAACTCCGCGTATTGCTGCGGCGTGTCGATTCCGTGACTGGCGCGGTCCACGACCGCCGTCCAGATTGTATGACCGTACTCCAGGACGCGAAGTTGTTCCAGCTTTTCCGTCATCTCCAACGTGGTGGGCGCCAGTCCCGCCAGTTCCAGCAGAAACGCCCGTCGATATCCATACAGGCCGATATGCAGCAGGGGCCGCTGACCTGTCGCATTGCCCTCTCGAGGATGGGGAATTCGGCTTCGGCTGAAGTAAAGCGCCCGGCCGCGCCGATCCGTCACGACCTTCACCAGATTAGGGTCTGCCGGGTCCAGGTCCTGTGGAAAGGGTGTCACTAGCGTCGCCATGTCCGCCGACGGCTGATCGAGCATGAGCTGGACCAGCGCATCCACCGCCGCGGGCTCGATTTCCGGCTCGTCGCCCTGGACATTGACGACGACCTCGGCGTCCAGCCCCCGGGCCACCTCCGCCACCCGGTCCGTCCCGCTGGGGTGGTCGGGCGAGGTCAGCACCACCTTCGTTCCAAATTTCACAAGCTCCACGCCAATCCGCTCATCGTCCGCCGCCACGATCACCTGGCCGATCAGACGGCACTGCCGCACGCGGTCCACCACATGCTGCACCAGCGGCAGCCCCGTCTCGGCCGCGAGCATCTTCCCCGGAAACCGCGTGCTGGCCATCCGCGCCGGTATCACCGCAACGGCACCGCCAGCCCGCGGCGAGGCTGATTCGGACTGCGCTGGCGTCTCCTGCACGCGGCGAGGCTAATGACCCCGCCCGCGCCGGTCAAAACCCCGACCGTAAGCCGCGGCTGATCGAGCCGCAGGTCTATCAGTACCCTTCCTCGAGCTTCCGCCGCTGGTGCGCGGGTGGACCGGACGTATCCTGCTGGCAGACCGGAGGTCATCATGATCCTTGACCTGCTCACCCCGTTTCTGGCTTGCCCCGAGGAGACTTTCCTCGAAGCCAATCCTCACAAGGTGCTTGCCGCCGCTGTCGGGTGTTCGCTTCTCACGGCGGCCTTCTTCGTCCGTCAGCATCGCAACAGCGCCGGACGCAGGGGGCACGCTTTTGAGGTGCTGACCGATCAGGACACCCAGATACCCGACGCCGAGGCCGCGGAGCCATCGGCCGCTGACCGCTG
>JBGTBZ010000157.1:0-1549 GCA_041749155.1 Phycisphaerae bacterium | reverse complement strand
GGGCGGGATCGCGGCGTTCGAGCGCATGCCGCGCCAGCCGGGGGCCGAGGCGGTTGTGGCGATCGCCGGGCCGATCACCAGCGTGATCGTGGGGGGATTGTTCTGGCTCTTGTCGCGCCTGACCAGCCCGGAGCTGTTCGTGTGGCAGCTCATCGTGCTGTCGCTGGCGTGGGTAAACGTGGTGCTGGCGATCTTCAACCTGCTGCCCGCCCTCCCGCTGGACGGCGGGCGCGTGCTGCGCTCGCTCCTGGCGCTGGCGATGCCCTACATCAAGGCGACGGCGGTGGCGGCGGTGGTCAGCAAGATTATCGCGCTGCTGCTGGCGCTGTCGGCGTTTTTCGTATTCGGGAATCTGTTTCTCGTGGCGATCGCGGTGTTCATCTGGCTGGCGGTGAACGCCGAGACGCGCGCCAGCGCCGTGGAGGACCTGCTGGCGGGCGTGCGCGTGGGGGATGTGATGGTGCGCGACCCGCTGACGGTGCGCCCCGACATGCCCGCGGGGATGCTGCTGGAGGAGATGATCAAGCGGCGTCACCTGGGCTTTCCCGTCGTGGATGAGCAGGGCCGGGCGCTGGGCGTGATCGGCCTGCGCGACTTTCAGGAGGGATTCGACCCGAATCAGCCGGTCGGCACGCTGATGCGCACCGACTTCTGCCGGCTGGCGCCGGATGCGCCCGCCACCGACGCCTTCGAGACGATGGGCCGGCGCGACTTCGCCCGCTGCCTGGTCCTCGACGGCGACGGCAGGCTCCAGGGGCTGGTCGCCAAGAGCGACCTGATGCGCCTGATGCAGATCCGCACCGCCGCCATGGCGTCGGCCTCCCGCCGCCTGCCCCCGGCGACCCAACCGGCGTAAAGGGGCCTGGTGGGGGTTGGGGGGTGGATTGGAAGCTGCCGGTTGGTCGATATTCGCTTAGATTGGCGTTAATGAGCGACGGCGGCGCGCGAGCCCGGGCGGGTTTCATGGCCATGCTGATGCTGGTCGTGGTGGTGGGCTCCGCCGTCCTGGGGTGGCGGTACCTTCCCGCGCTCCCGCTTGCCAGCGCCGAGCCGACGGTGATCGAGACCCAGGAGCCGGCTTACCTGGTCATGGGGCAGGACTATTACGTGCACGTGAAGCTCATCGAGCTCACCCCACGCCGCCCCGACGGGGGCAAGTGGGAACCGCGCGCCGCCAGCGCCCCGGACATCGGCTTCAACCTTTACTGGAACGGCACGCGCATCTTCGAGAGCAGCGTCCGCGACGACCGCCTGATCGCGGAGTGGGACCTGCTGCGGCTGGATGTGAAGGATGCCCTGCTGAGCGGCCAGGTAGAAGTGGCGGCGGCGCTGAATGCTCCGCTGGTTCATGCGGAGCGGGGGGGTGTGCTGACGATCGAGGTGTACGACGAGGATGTGAGCTTCAACGACGAGGCGGGACGCTTCGAGCTGGTGGCGGAGGAGCTTCATCCGGGCGTCAATATGCTCAAGCCCGAGGGCACGGGGGTTGCCCGAATGGTCATCGACCTCATCCCCCGCGACACCGCCCTCCCCGACCTGCTGGAGCGGG
>JBGTBZ010000156.1:0-2950 GCA_041749155.1 Phycisphaerae bacterium | reverse complement strand
CTGTGGCAGGCCCTGATTGCGGTCAACCCTTTCCAGCACGTGGACCGTACCATCGACGGATGCCGTCGCTGATTGATCCGCTGCGCAACGTCCCGCTTGCGGTCTTCGACGTCGAGACCACCGGCGCCTGCCCGCGCTGGGGCGATCGCATCATCGAAATCGGCATTGTGCGCTACGAGCACGGCCAGCCCGTCGCCCGCTACGAAGCCCTCGTGGACCCGCGCCGGCCGATCGCCGCCGGTGTCACCGCCCTCACCGGCATCTCCCAGGCGATGGTGGCGGGGCGGCCGACCTTCCAGGAGCGCCTCGCCGAAATCCTGCCCCTGCTCAGCGGGGCGGTGCTGGTTGGACACAATGTTCGCTTCGACCTGGCCTTCCTGATCGCGGAACTGCGCCGGACCGGCCTGAGCCTCGCGGAGGCAGTCTCCTGCGTTCCGCCAACGCAGCCGCCTGTGCCGGGGTTCTTGGAATCTCTGTTTCCGGAACCGGAGCCGGGTGTCGGCCTTCCTGTCTCCCTTCCCGACCGGCCTGCGGCCCTGCCGCATGTGCTCGACACGGTCCGCATCGCCCGCCGCCGCTTTGGGCGCGGGGGAAACGCGCTACAGCGGCTCTCGCGACGATTCGGCATTTACCCCGCGGTTGCCCACCGTGCCCTGGCGGACGCGGAGGCCACGGGCCTGGTGCTTGAGCGTCTGCTGGAGCCGTTGGGTGGCTTCGGGGCGATGCTGGTGGACGTGATGCAGGCCCAGGGCGGCGCGCTGCGGCTTGAGAAACTTCAAAGCGAGCCCGAGCCGCTACCCATCGAGATTTTCGACGCCATTGAAGCCCGCAGACCTGTCCGCATGATCTACCTCGACCGCGAGGCCCGCCGCACCGAGCGGATCATCACCCCCGTCCACATCCGCCGCCGTCGCGGGACGGCGGCGCTGGTGGCGCACTGCCAGCTTCGCAACGAACAGCGCACCTTCAAGCTGGACCGCATCGTAACGCTGGAGCAGATCGAGGCGGCGGCCAGTGTCTGAGCCATCAGATGGCCGATTCCGCGCGCGACTAACATCCCACGATGGCCGATTACACGCCGCGGGAGCTTGGTAGGCGCTCAATACTCTCCGAGGAGCAGCTTGCCGACCCGCGCGCGATCCTCGACACGTTTCCAAACCCGCGGCCGGGACGGAACTACGAGGTACGCTTCGAGTTCCCGGAGTTCACGAGCATGTGTCCGGTGACCGGCCAGCCGGATTTTGCGACCATCACGATCACTTACACGCCGGACGCCAGGTGTGTCGAGATGAAGAGCCTCAAGCTCTACTTCTTCGCCTTCCGCAACAAGGGGATCTTTTACGAGGCCGTCACCAACCAGATCCTCGACGACCTCGTCGCCGTTCTCGACCCGCTCCGAATCGAGGTCGTCGGCGACTTCGCCGTCCGCGGCGGCACCAAGGGCATCGTTACGTGCCGCCATGAGCGAGTAGCGAGCATCGAGTAGGCCCGGAGGGCGTACGATCCTCAAGTACCCGAACGACTACTCGCTACTCGCTACTTTCCCCCCATGCCGTACCGCCTGATCGCCATTGACCTCGACGGAACGCTGCTCAATCACGAGGGGAAGGTCACCGAGGCCAACAAGGCCGCTGTCCGAAAGGCGCTGGAGGCCGGCTTCCGCGTCGTCTTCGCCACCGGACGCAACTACTACGAGAGCCGGCACGTCATCGACGAAGTGGGCCACTACGACGCCGCCGTCTTCGTCGGCGGGGCCAGCATCGTCGATACCAACGGCGGAGAGACCCTGCACCGCCAGCTCATCGACCCTGCCCTCGCCCGCGACGTCTGCCTGCTGCTGGAGCGTTACCAGCTTCCGCCGATGGTCCTTCAGGACCGCGCCCTGGCGGGGGTGGATTTCCTCGTCGGCCAGGTGCCGCTGCCGCAGGTCGTCGGCGACTGGCACAAGCGCCACGAGGCGCAGGTTCGCCAGGTCCAGGACTGGCAGAGTGTCGATTTCAGCCACACCATGCGCATCGGCACGCTCGGCCCCGCCATGAACGTCGAGTCGGCGGAGGCGGCGCTGGAGGCCAGGTTTGGCGAACGGCTCTTCTTCTACCGCATCATGCTCGGCCACACCGGCGCCGAGCTGCTGGAGATCTTCGACCCCAGCGTCAACAAGTGGGCCGGCATCGAGCAGGTCGCGGCGCGCGACGGCATCCGCCGCGAGGAGATCGTCGCCATCGGTGATGACTTCAACGACCTGCACATGATTAAGAACGCGGGCCTGGGCGTCGCCATGGGCAACGCCCGCGAAGAGATCAAGGCCATCGCCGACCGCGTCATCGGCACGCACGCCCAGGACGGCCTGGCGGCGTTCCTGGATGAGCTGGTGGCCCAGCGCACCTCCAGTTGTCCGTAGATCAGGTTCTGTCCTGCTCACTGCCGCCCACTGTTTGGCACCGGGACTGGCAGTGGCCGTGGACCCGGCGACGACAAACGACGACAAAGCGTGCCTCAAAGACGACAAAGCGCAAAATGAGAGGCGCGAAAGACGAACAAGAGCGCCCCTGGAACGCACAAAGGCGCCGCCAAAACCAACGAAAACCGCACTCGTGCTCCGGCAGGCCGGTGCCGCCGCGCACACACGAAACGCATGATGACCTCGATCCGGCGCAGGCTCTTGCCCGACCGACACCGCGACCTCTCAGATCAGTCCGCAGCATCTCAATACCCCTGGTCCGCGGTGCGCGTAACGCGCTCCAAATGCGCACCAGCCCTTCAAAAAGGCGATTTCCGTCCTACCAGGGGCGTTGTCCAAGCCGAGTTCCCGCCCTCCCCTAGTGCGCAGTTGATGCGCCCGGCTGCGCCCGCCCCTTAACACTGAAGCGAACCGCGGGCGGGCCCGGGCAGCCTCAGGCCACGCCAAGGACGTCGCTCATCCCGTACCGCCCCGGCGGCTTGCCGGCGA
>JBGTBZ010000155.1:0-2401 GCA_041749155.1 Phycisphaerae bacterium | reverse complement strand
CTTCCTCTTTGCCTTCGGCATGCCACGGCTGGCCCAGCACATGGCCGCTCACAGCCAGCTCGTGCCGCAGATCTTCGCCCCGCTGGCCATCGTGGCGGCATGGTCCTTTGTGCGCCGCCCCAGGCATGGGGCGCTGGCCATGATGCTGTTGCTTCTGCTCCTGCAGAAAGCCACCGCCATTTACACGGGGTGGTTCCTGCTCCTGGGCTTCGCCGTCGCTGCGCCGCTGGCGCTGGCAAGCGTGGAGCACCTGCGGCAACTTGGACGCTATCTTCGCCGTGGCTGGCTCGTCGCGCTCCTGATCATTCTGGCGTGGGGACTGGCCAAGATCCTGCTCCTGTACCCATATCTGGTGGCTTCTCGCGGTTTCGAGGGCTGGGGCCAGCAGTACATCGCCAACACCCTGCCGCGCTGGCACAGCTACCTGCGGCCGGCACCCGACACCCTGTGGTGGCCGGTCCTTCAGCATCTCTCCCACGACGATGGCAATCGCATCGAGCTTCATCTGTTCATCGGCGCAGGATGGCTGCCGTTTCTGATCCTCGCTGTCGTGGCGGTTGCCTGGGGGCGCACCCCTTGGACGTCCGCCGGTCGCCCGGACGCTCCATCCGCCGATCCGCCGCCCTCTGCCACGGGACTGCGGCATCTCGTGATCGTGCTGCTCGCCGTCGCCGCCCTGCTGACTCTGGCCAGCTTCCGGCTCCCGACCGGCCATTCGCCCTGGTGGCACCTGCACAAGCTCATTCCCGGCGGAGACGCCATTCGCTCGGTCTCCAGGATCTGGTCCATCACCTACCTCTTTGCCCTGGTGGGAACCGCCGTCGGCGTCTCGGTATGGCTGCGCGAGGTGCGCAAGTCGCAGCGGGGACTTCGGCGCTTGCTGCTTGCCGGTGCCTGCATGTTTGCGGGTCTGGCCGTCGTGGAGCAGGTGCGGTGGCACGACGGCCCTTCACGGCACTCCCACTTCGATGCCCAGGTGGCGGAGACCCTCGCAAACCTTGAGCAACTGGAGCTTGGCCGGGGCGAAGCGTTTTTTCTCTTCCCACCGCCGGCGCCCGTTGGGACGGCCACCAGCGAGCACGACGTGAACCAGGCCCACATGATCGCGATGTGGGTTTCCCTCCGCTCGGGGATGCCAACCGTAAACGGCTACTCCGCCCGCGCCCCCGCGGGCTATCCTGCTGATCGGACGGTACCTCCTGCCCCAGTCATCGTGGATTGGGTGCAGGATCGCACTGGCAGACCTCCCGCGCTCCTGGAGCTGCAGCCCATTGAGTCAGCGCATGACCGACCCTGACCCAAGCCCCGCCCGGCAGCAGCGTGCCTCGACCGCTGGGCGGCTCATCGGCAAGCTGCGCCGCCGCCTGACGCTGTCGCACCTGGTGCCCGCCTTCGTCCACGAGACCGACAAGCTAGGTCGGCAGAACCAGCAGCTTGATTGGCGGCTCCAGCGCCTGCACCGCGCCTGCGGTCGCGTCGAGATGCGCCAGACGGCGGACGCGAAGACGCTGCATGAGGCGGAGTTCCAGGTCTTCAGCCAGTGGGGCGAGGATGGAGCGATCCAGTGGCTGCTGCGCCAGGTGCCCGTCGAGAAGCGATTCTTCGTCGAGTTCGGCGTCGAGTCGTACCAGGAGGCCAACACCCGCTTTCTGCTCACCGACTGCAACTGGTCCGGCCTGGTGATTGACGGCGATCCGGGCCAGGTCCAGATCATCCGGCAAAACAGCGCCCACTGGCTTCACGACCTCACCCCCGTCGCCTCTTTCGTGACCGCCGAGAACATCGATCGCCTCCTGCGCGACAACGGCGCCCGGGGGGACATCGGCCTGCTCAGCATCGACATCGACGGCATGGACTGGCACGTCTGGAAGGCGATCACCGCCATCCAGCCGAGGATCGTCATCTGCGAGTACAACCACCTCTTCGGCCCCGACCGGGCGGTCATCGTGCCGTATGACCCTGCATTCCAGCGTCGCAAGGCGCATCATTCGCTCTGCTACTACGGCGCCAGCCTTGCCGCATTCGAGAAGCTGGGGCGCGAGAAGGGGTACGACCTCGTCGGCTGCGGCTCGGCCGGCCTCAACGCCTTTTTCGTCCGCCAAGACGTGCGTCCCGCCACGCTCCCCGCCCTCTCCGCCGCGGAGGCGTTCGTGGCGGGGCGTTTCTGCGAGTATCACGACGAGCAGGGGCGACGCGTTAAGCGTTCCCGCGAGGAGATGGCGGCGCTGGTGGCATCCCTACCGTTGCAGGAAGTCTGAATGAACATCGTCTGCTTCGGTCAACAGAACTGGGATGTCTGCTGGTCCGCCAAGCAGCACCTGCTGGTGCGCCTGGCGCGGCGGGGGCATCGCGTGCTGTATGTCGATCCGATTCCCGACGTCGCGCACACATCGGCGGCGGC
>JBGTBZ010000154.1:0-26924 GCA_041749155.1 Phycisphaerae bacterium | reverse complement strand
CGCGCACCGGCACGCACGAGCGGCATCCGCGGCAGGTAGGCTGGTAAACCACCTTGCCGCTTCGCCGGAAGCCGCGGTCCATGAAATCGTGATAAACCTCCGGGGGCATCGCATCGGCCAGGAAGGCGCGGTCGCTGGCCTGGCGATCCGGCAGGTATGCACACCGGTGCTCCCCCAACTGCGTAAGCGGCACGCGCACCGGCGGCGGAAGCGCCGGCCAGTGTGAAAAGCTCGGGGTGGCGACGGCAGGCTGGTCCTGGGCGAGTGGCTTCACGAGTCGTTGAGAATAGTGGTTCAACCCAACAACGCGGACCCGAAAAACACGCTCGAGCCGGCTGTCGCCTGTTTCTAACGCCGATTGCCGCTGTCGCCGCATGAACAGACCACAGGCCCGGCATAATCCAATCTGCGCTTCAGCGCTTCTGCTGGTCCAAACGCTTCCCGAATAGAAACCCCCCGACGCCCCCGGCGATCGTCAGCAGCGGGGCCGTGCAGCAGATCACGGCACCAGTGTTGTCCTGTCCCACCCCCGAGCGAATCGCCTCGATCGACGTCAGCGCCAGCGGCAGCAGGTAGCCAACCAGGAAGCCGGCTCCTGCCCCAACCACCGCCGCCAGCATCGGCGTGCGCGAGGGCGGGGCCGGGCGACCGGGTTGCTTGCGTGGAAGAGTCATCGGCAGCGCTCAGCGGTAGGTGGTATCGGCGGGGGACAACTTGCCTGTCGTGATTCTGGCGGCGGGAGGCTTCAACAGCAACAACCCCCTCGTGCTTTGACGATCTGCAGCACGCGTGGGGAGCCCCCCCCCGGCAAAAGCGCCGCAAACCGCCGCATCTGGTTGCACTGTTGGCCAGCCGAGAGGAGGCGCAGCGGTCGCGCCACCCCCCCCCAAACGCGCTGCAAAGCGCCGCATTGGGTTGCACCAGTGGCGCGATCCTCGCTTGCGGCCAAGGCCGAAATGGAGTGATGAAAATGACTCATACCCCTTGGCTCCGCGGTGCGCCTGCGGCGCGCCTGGCGCGCACCAGGAATCCGCATACCCCTCTGGCTTGCGGCCAGGGGGGTTTTTGGGCGACGCAATACCCGAAGTCGCGGTGCGCGTTTCTGCACGCCGCCGCAGGCCCGACGCTCAATGAGGCATGGGGAAGCCCCGGGCAAAGTCGGACACCTCCCGCCGCAAGGAGGCCAACTGCCCGGAGTCGCCGCGGGCGTCCATCGCCCGATCGATGAACTGTGCGACGGCGCGCATGTCGGCCTCCTTCAACCCCCGCGTCGTCAGAGCGGAGGTCCCGAGGCGAATCCCGCTGGTCACCTTCGGCGGGCGCGGGTCGTTGGGCACGCCGTTCTTGTTGCTGATGATGCCTGCCGCCTCCAGGGCGGTCTCCGCGTCGGCACCGGTGAGTTCGGCGTCGCGGGCGCGTAAGTCGATTAGCAGCAGGTGATTATCGGTTCCGCCCGAGCACAGCCTAAAGCCATGCTCCGCCAGCGCCGTCGCGAGGGCCTTGGCGTTCTTCACAATCTGGGCGGCGTAGTCGCGGAACGACGGCTGAAGCGCCTCGTTGAAGGCGACCGCCTTGGCGGCGATGAGGTGCATGAGCGGCCCACCCTGGCTGCCGGGGAAGATCGAGCGATTGACCTTCTTGGCGATCTCCTCGTCGTTGGTGAGCACCAGCCCCCCGCGCGGACCGCGCAGCGTCTTGTGCGTCGTCGTGCTGACCACCTGGCAGTGCGGGAACGGCGAGGGATGCGCCCCGCCGGCGCACAGGCCGGCGATATGGGCGATGTCCGCCCAGACGATCGCCCCGACCTCGTCGGCAATTTCCCGGAACTTCGCAAAATCAACGGTCCGCGGATAGGCGGAGTAGCCGCACAGGATCACGCTGGGCTTGTGCTCTTTCGCCTTGCGGCGGACATCGTCGAAGTCGATCCGCTCGTCCTCGGCCAGCTCGTAGTGCACCGGCTTGTAGAACTTCGCCGAGACATTGAGCTTCATCCCGTGCGAGAGGTGCCCGCCGCTGGCGAGGTTCAGGCTCAGGAACGTGTCTCCCTGCTTCATGCAGGCGAGCATGACGCCGAAGTTGGCGTTCGCCCCGCTGTGGGGCTGGACGTTGGCATGTTTGCACCCGAAAAGCTGGCAGGCCCGGTCGATGGCAAGCTGCTCGACCTCGTCGTAGTACTTGCATCCCCCGTAGTAGCGGGCGCCGGGGTATCCCTCGGCGTACTTGTTGGTCATTACGCTCCCCGCCGCCTCCAGCACGGCGCGGGAGACGTGGTTTTCGCTGGCGATCATCTCCAGCGTCGTCTCCTGGCGCCGGGCCTCATCCTGGAGGATCCGCGCGACCTGCGGATCCTCCGTGGCGATCGTGGAGATGTCGGTGGGATGCACGTTTTCGCCCGTTGCTGGCTCTGGCCGCGTCGTCATGGCAGCAAGTGTACGCCGCGGGCCCCGCCGTGCTAAAAGTCCACCGCCGGCAGCACCTTGGCGGTGACCTCGCCGAAGCCGACGCGGTAGCCGTCCCCCTGGCACCATCCGGTCATGGCGAGCCGGTCCCCATCCTGGAGGCTGGCCCGCTTCTCGCCCGACGGCAACGTCAGCGGCTTCTCGCCTTTCCAGGCCAGCTCCAGCAGGCTGCCGTAGCTGTCGGGTGTCGGGCCGCTGATCGTCCCGCTGGCCAGCAGGTCCCCCGGCCGCAGGTTGCAGCCGTTTATCGTGTGATGCGCCATCTGCTGCGCGATCGTCCAGTACATGTGCCGGAAGTTCGACCGGCAGATCACCGCCGCCTCCGGCATCTGCGGCGTCTGGAGCGACACTTCGAGGTTAACGTCGTACGCCCCCGGCCCGGCGGCACGAAGGTAAGCCAGTGGCTCCGGTTCGCGCTGCTCCGGACCAGGCACGCGGAACGGCTCCAGGGCATCGAGCGTCACCACCCAGGGAGAAATGCTGGTGCCGAAGTTCTTCGCCAGGAACGGCCCCAGCGGCACGTATTCCCACTTCTGGATGTCCCGCGCGCTCCAGTCGTTGACCAGCACCAGCCCGAAGATGTGCTCCAGCGCCTGCCCCGCCGCGATCGGGCGGCCTAGCTCGTTGCCGGGGCCGACGAAATAGCCCATTTCCAGCTCGAAATCGACCATCTTCGACGGCCCGAAGCTCGGCGCCGCCGCATCGTCCGCCTTGCTCTGCCCGTGCGGGCGGTGAAGGTCGGTGCCGCTGATCACGATGCTGCTGGCCCGGCCGTGATAGCCCACGGGCAGGTGCAGCCAGTTGGGCATCAGCGCGTTCTCCCTTCCCCGGAACATCGTGCCGACGTTCGTGGCGTGCTCCCGTGAGCTGTAAAAGTCGGTGTAGTCGCCGATCTCCGCCGGCATGAGCATCTCCACGTCCGCCGCCGGCACCAGGGCGGCGGCGCGCAACTCCTTGTCATCTCGCAGCGTCGGCTCTTCTGCGCTCAGCAGCCGCGTCACCGTCTGGCGCGTCTGACGCCACGCCTGGCGGCCGGCTGCCATGAAGGCATTCAGGCTCCGCTCCGAAAAAACCCGCCGACCCGCCAGCGCCGCAGGGGACAGGATTCCACGGTCTTCCAGCAGCCGCAAGTCCAGCACTTGATCACCGATGGCAACCGCGATGCTCGGCCGCTCATGCGCCCCGCCCCGCCGCCGAAACACGCCGTAGGGCAGGTTCTGGATCGGGAAGTGCGACTCGGGCGCGACGTCCAGGAAAGATCTGAGCTTTGGATCAGGCATCGCCACTAGCTTCGGCAAGAGTCGCCCCGTCCGCAACCGCTACATCAACCCGAGCCCCCGCAGGTCTTCCCGCGGCTCGTCGAAGCTGCAGCTTCCAAATGAAGTCGCAAAGTCGCGACGCGCCTGCGCCACCTGTTCCGTGCTCAGGGCCGCATCCCGCCAGGAGAGCCCGTAGTCCTGAAAACGGAAGCTGCGAGGGTCTTCGTCCTCCAGCACCGCAAGCAGTCGCCGCTCATCCCACTTCATGCCCCAACCCAGGCAGCAGGCAGTGAAAACGTTCAGGAAACCGTGCATCTTCGTCTGCACGCTCTGGTGGTACCGGCGCACCGGATGATGCAGCCCCGCCGTGAACTTCATCGGGATTCCCGCCCGGGCGCACACTGCGATTGCGAATGCCACCTGTTCCGGCGTCGGAAAGGCCGACGCCTCCACGCCGCCGCTGCGCAGTTTGTAGCCCAGGCCTTCCTGGCCTGCGATCGTCTCCAGCGTTCGGGCGAGGCGGACCCGCCAGTCGCCCGCGAACCCCGCCTCGACGAAGGGACGCAGCCCTGCCTCTCGGCACACCCCTGCAAGTTCCGCAAGAACGGCGGTGCCGGCCTCGGAGGGGAGGCGCGTCTCCAGGACGTCCACGGTCGCCCGCCCGCCCGCCGCCTCCCGAAACCGCTCGACGGCGGTGATGTCCTGGCTCAGAGCTGGCCGAAAGGCGTCCTGGTCCGCCCCGACGGCGGCCAGGGCGGACACGGTCAAGCGGTGGGTCGAAAAGAGCTCTTCGACATACGGCACCAGTTCCCCCAGCCGGCCGGCAGGGCAGATGAAGCGCCCCAGCATCCAGCGGTCGGCGTCGTCCAGGTACCGGGCGTAGTTGCGGATCGATGCATCCAGCGCCAGCGCCGCAGGTGGGAAAAGCCCGGCATAATCGACCACCCCGGTCAGTAGGGCTCGCAGTGAGTCGCAGGGCTGTGGCATGGGCAGCGGAGTATACGGACCGGTCCGAGGCACGCCCCGGCGGTCGTGGAGGCCCCGGTGGCTTGCAAACGCCCAGAGGTTGGCGAAGATTCGACGGCTTCAACGGCCCCCGGGAGGCCCCTACCTGGGGCCGCACGCCCCCGTTTCGACGCAGGAAACGCCAAATGTCCGACTACGACGATACCGCCGGCTCGCCGCCGAGCATCGCCCACGCCGAGCCCGCCACGACCCGCACGCTACCGCCTGACCAGCACCAGCCCCGCGAGCGCTGGGGTACGCGCCTGGGCGTGATCATGGCAGTCATGGGCTCCGCCGTGGGCTTGGGGAACTTCCTGCGGTTTCCCGGCAAGGCGGCGCAGTACGAGGGCGGGGCCTTCATGATCCCCTACTTCATCGCCCTGCTGGTGCTGGGGATCCCCCTGGCATGGGCGGAGTGGGGCCTTGGCCGCTACGGGGGAGCCCGCGGATTTAACAGCGCCGCCGGAATTTACCGGAGCATCTGGAAGAACCGGATCGCGCCGTACTTTGGCATCTTCGGTGTGCTGATCCCGATCTGCGTTTACTTCTACTACGTGTTCATCGAGGGATGGTGCCTGGCGTACGCCTGGTTCATGATCTCGGGCAAGTTCCGGGAGCAGAAGTTCCTCGACAACCCGGAGGAGTACAACAACTTCTTCGCGGCCTTCACCGGCGCAAATTCCGACGGCTTCCTCGTCCAGGGCGGCGCAGAGAGCGTCAGCGTTTTCGGCATCAATGCGGCGGTGCTCTTCCTGCTGGTCTGCTTCCTGCTGAACTTTGGCCTGATTTACCGGGGTCTTCAGCGGGGCATCGAGAAATTCTGCCTCTTTGCAATGCCGGTTCTGGTGCTGTGCGCCCTTGTGGTGCTTGTACGGGTGCTGACGCTGCCGAACATCGAGTCGGGCTTGGGCTACATGTGGAACCTGCGGACCAGTCCTGACAAAGGCCTTTTCGAGAGCCTGGCCAATCCCCAGATGTGGCTCGAGGCCACCAGCCAGATTTTCTTCTCTCTCTCCGTCGGCTTCGGCATCGTGCTCTGCTATTCGAGCTACCTCCGCCGCAACGACGACGTCGCGCTCAGCTCACTGACCAGCGCCTCGGGCAACGAGTTCTGCGAGGTAGCCCTCGGCGGCATGATCACCGTGCCCGCCGCCTTCGTCTTCCTGGGCGCTACCGCGGTCGCGCTGGGAACGTTTGGCGTCGGTTTTGTGACCCTTCCGCAGGTTTTTGCCCTGATGCCGGGGGGGCAGATCATCGGGGCGCTGTTCTTCTTCCTGCTGTTCCTGGCGGCGATCACCAGCTCGTTGTCGATGCTCCAGCCGGCAATTGCCCTGCTGGAGGAGGGGCTGGGCGTCGGCCGCAAGGCCTCGGTGGCGGTCCTGGGGATGCTGACGCTGTTCGGCTCGATGTTCGTGGTCTTCTTCTCCCAGGGCCTGATGGCGCTGGACACGATCGACTTCTGGGTTGGCACGTTCTGCATCTTCATCCTGGCAACTTTCCAGACCATCCTCTTTGGGTGGGGCCTGGGCGTTGACCGGGGCATGGAGGAGATCAATCGCGGGTCGGCCATCCGGATCCCGCGGTTCATCGGGTTCATGCTGCGATGGGTCTGCCCGGCGTACCTGCTGCTCGTCTTTGCCATGTTTGTCTACCAGGCGGCCACCGCCGACTCCGGCAACTACTTCGTGACGCTGAGGGAGAACCGTGTAGCACAGCTCAGCGTCGGACTGATTATCGTCGTGGCGCTGTTCTTCGCGTTCGTCATCGCGATCAGCGTCGGACGCTGGCGGGCCACGGGGCAGCTGGCCAGGGTGGATGCCGATGACGGCACCCCGCCGCGCGGCTTCGCCGTCGTGCAGACAACTGTGGTGACCTACGAAGATCGGGAGGGCCGGTAAATGACCCTGGCGACAACGACCACCACGACGAGCTTTGCCGATGGCCTCACCACCGATGGATGGGTCATCATGCTCCTCTCGGTCAGCTTCGTGACCCTGCTGCTGATCTGGAGCCTCTACAAGGTGATGATCAGCGCGCCGCCGGACATCGGCGATGAGCCGGAAGAGGTGGAGGCCTACCGCCGCGAGGCGGCGGGCGGGCCGCCGCGCTGAGGTGCGCAGTACGGATTGATTCTCGCGCGCGCCGGCAGCGGGGCTGGCGCGGGTTGAACCGGAGAACCCGATGGAAGCTTTCAAGGCGACGCTGAACGACGTAACCGGCTGGATCAACGGCTGGCTGTGGCACGATTACGTGCTCTACACGCTGGTCATCGTTGGCGTCATCTTCACGATCTGGAGCTTTTTCGGGCAGTGGCGTGCGCTGACGCACGGCGTGGCCGTCGTCCGCGGAAAGTACGACGAAAAGGGGGATCCGGGCGCCATCAACCACTTCCAGGCGCTCTCGACCGCCCTGTCCGCCACCGTCGGGCTGGGGAATATCGCCGGCGTCGCTGTGGCGGTGAATCTTGGCGGGCCCGGGGCCGTCTTCTGGATGTGGGTCATCGGGGTGGTGGGCATGGCCCTGAAGATGACGGAAGTCACGCAGTCGATGCTGTATCGCAACACGTCGGACCCCGAAAACCCCCATGGCGGGCCAATGTTCGTCGCCAAGTACGGGTTCGCGCGATGGGGCCTGGGCGGGCTGGGCACCGCCATCGGCGGGCTCTTTGTCGTGACGCTTCTCATCAGCGCCGTTACCGGCGGCAACATGTTCCAAGCCTGGAACGTCGCCGCCATCACAGAGAACTACTTCCCGGCCAATGACTTCTTCCTGGATATGCGGCTGGTGGTCGGGATCGTGCTGGCCATCGCCACAGGCCTGGTGATCATCGGCGGGATTAAGGCGATCGGCCGAACCGCCAGTGCCATCGTGCCGTTCATGTGCGTGCTCTATCTGGGGGCCGCCATCTATGTGCTGATCCGCGAGTTCGACCAGATCCCGCACATGCTGGCCCTGATCTTCCGCAGCGGGCTTCCGGAATGGCTCGGCGGCAGCAGCGCCGATCCCGAGCGCGCCTTCCTCGGCGGAACCTTCGGCTACGCCATGCTCTGGGGCATCAAGCGCGCCCTGTTCAGCAGCGAGTCCGGCCAGGGATCAGCTCCGATCGCCCACTCCGCCGCCAAGACCGATGAACCCGTGCGCGAGGGTGTGGTGTCGGGCCTTGAGCCGTTCATTGACACCATCGTCGTCTGCACTCTGACCGCCCTGGTCATCCTCTCCACCGGTACCTTCAACCGCGAGGCCGAAGCCCAGTATGCCCCCGGTTCCGTGCAGGTCGTCGAGGTCGATGCCGACGGCGACGGCGTCCAGGACACCGCAAACGGCACCCCGCTCTGGACGCTCAGCACCCGGCCGCTGCCCCCCAAGACGCCCGAGGCCCGCCGCACCGCCGGTATTGCCGAGGGGGCCCAGGACTGGCGGGTCAACGAGACGATCTTTGTGATCGCCGCCGCGGACGAAAACCCGGACACGGGGCGGACGCTTCGCCGCTTCAACGGCACCGTTCAGCCGCGCACCGAGGCGGGCTGGCCGGTCTCGTGGTCCACGCTCGCCAGCGAAGTTCGGCCGGAACTTCCCAGCGCCGACATGGGCCAGGTGCCGGGCGCGATCTACGGTGAGTACAGCGGCGCCACCCTCACCGGTCATGCCTTCGACCGGGTCCAACCGGGCCTGGGCAAGTGGATGGTCACGCTCGCCTGCTGGCTCTTCGCCTTCAGCACCATCATCTCCTGGAGCTACTACGGAGAGCAGGGGATCGTCTACCTGTTTGGCTACAAGCAACCGGTCATCCTGCTCTACAAGCTCATTTATTGCCTCTTCATCGTCGTCGCCTGCATTCCCGGCCTGATCACTACCGACGTCGAGCTCGACAACCTCACCGCCCTCGGAACGGGCGTCATGCTCTGGGTCAATATCCCCCTCATGCTCATCTTCGGCCGGCAGGCGATGACCGCCTACCACGACTACTTCCGCCGCTACAACGCAGGCGCGATGCATGACGAGATCGGGCGCGACACCACCGGGGCCGAAGGGCCCCCGCCCAGTGGCACCAACGAGCCGCTTTGAGTACGACGCTCAGTCGACCGAGGCCCGATTCGACAGGGCCGCCAGCCGGCGCTGGGCCACTTCCAGCTTCGGATCGTGCGAAAGCGCGACCTGGTAGGCCGAAATCGCCTCCTGGCGCTTCCCCTGCCGTTCGCATACCGAGCCGATGTTGTACCAGCTCTGGCCCGGGGTCAGGACGTGGCTCATCTGCTCCGCCGCGTACTGAAGATCGCCCCTGCTCGCCAGAAACATCCCATAGTTCACCCGTGCGCTGGTGTTCTGCGGATCCTTGGCCACACCCTTGCGATAGGCCTCCTCGGCGGCGGTGGGGTTGTCCAATAGCTCGTGACAAAAGCCCAGATTAGCCCAACCTGTTGCGGAGCCGTCAGTTACAGCGATGTACCGCTGCCAGATCCCCACGGCCGCCGGGTCGCGCGTCTGGCTGAGGACGACGCCCAGGCGGTAGAGGGCCTCCTGGTGGTTCGGATCCCGCTTCAGGGCTTGGCGGTACTGGCTGGCGGCCATAGCCGTGTCGCCGCGGGACTCGGCGAGCCGGCCGGCGGCGATGTGGGTATCAGGCCGAATTGGCGTTGATCCGGGGTCAACGTCCCCGTCGGCGCTCGAGTCGCCCGCAAGGGGCGAGACGCGGCCGGCCTCCTGGGACTCGGTTCGACACCCCAGACCCGCCGAGACGGCCAGGAAAAGGCCACAGGCGAGCCCCAGAGCGGGCACGGAACGGGCGCAGGGATACGGGGTCGCCATCATCCTCTGTATCGGCGAGGCGGTGGTCGGCTCACCAACCGGCGACGGGGCTTAAGGTCGATTGACGATCTCAACGAAGAAATCCGTGTCTTCCTGGCCGGGCCACTTGATGTTCTCGTCCACGTGAATGGCGCTGTTGCCCTTGATGTCGACGGTCTTGCCCACCACGCCGCCGAACAGGCCAAACTCATTACCCGTGCCATGGAGCACGACATCGCTCTCGGGGGCGTAGATGTGACCGTACATGGCGCTTCCGCCGCCCAGGTCCACATCGCCGTCGCCGATCACGAAGATCTTGAAGTTGCTCGGAAGCGGATTGCTGGTGCCGTTGATGTTGTTCACAAGCACGTTACCCGTCATGTCCACCCAGCCGGTCACGTAAAACTCCACGGCTCCGTTGATCGTGATGGTCTGATTCGCCTTGACGTCGAGATTGCGAATCAGATATATGTTGGGATTCTCCGGCGTGCCGCCCGGGATCACCATCGTCTGCTTGCCGTTGACACTGACATCGTTTTGCGCGGTGAGAACCCCGGCGTCCTTGAGCGGCTGGTTGTTGTAGGTCGCTGGAGCGGTAACCGGCGGAAAGTATGCCTCCTCATCCAGCGGCGCCTGCCATCCTGTCACATCGGCGTTCGGCCAGATGTCCAGGTAGTCGGTCTCCGGGCTGGTGTCGCCGTCGGGACCGGCGTGCGTACCGCCGTCGATCCAAGTGGTGCCGATGATCTCGATGTACCCGTTGCTGCCGATCCCCCCGCCGCTTCCGGCGTTATTCGGGTCGTAGCTGTCGGTACGCGTCGTGCCGTTCGTGCGCACCCAGTCGATCCCGAAGATGCCCACGCCACCCGAGCCCCCGCCAGTGCGGCCGCCGCGGATCTGCGCCACAGCGAAGGCGCTGATGTTCGCCTCGTCGAAGCCGACCATGGTCGCAAAGCCCATTGGCAGCGGATTGTCGCGGGTGTCGCTGCGGTGAGTGCGGACACGCGCTGCGTTAGCCCGGCTCCACAGGCCCTGCGGCAGCGCCTCAAAGGTGCGGCTGTTGCGCCACCAGATGCCGTATTCCAGGTCGGAATCGGCCATGTCGAAGCCGATCGGACCGCCGCCTGCGTCATTGGCGTCGATGATCGACTGCGCCCGGGCCGCCCCGTTGGCGAACTGGAGTTGCGGTACCGGCCACACCGCGGCCCGCGCCGCTGCGTCGGCTGCGGTTTGAAGCTCGGTGCGGGCAAGCTGCATGCGCCCGATGTCCAGGCCCAGCGCCACGAACCCCAGGAGCACGACCATGGTCATGCCCAGCCACACCAGAGCCATCCCGCGCCTGCTTCGAGGCGGAGTGCGCAAGGACTCTTCGACAACCGCAACGGTGGCAATTTGTGTCTTCATGGCGATTTCGTCCCTTCTTAGGCTTTCGCTCGCGTGCCCGCCCGCGAGGCCTGGCTACGGTCAACTACCGGTCTGAATACTTGTGGCATTGCCGCCATCCATTGTGGCGGACTCCAACTTCTGCTGCTGAGCCATTCCCATTGCCGCCGGGCGGCGGGCGCTGGGGTTGGGGCCTGCTTCGAGCTTCGTTTCGGCGAACGCGCCGCCCCACTCGCCCATGTAGGACCGGACGGCGGCCATGTGCTCTGCCCGGCCGCTGAGGACATACACCGTTGGGTCTGCCAAGAACTGAGCGTCCTCAAGCATCAGGCGCAACTTGGCCATGCCCAAAGAGTTAAGCTCGACTCCGTCGAAATGATGGCCGTAGAGCATCGCATCCTCGCCAGCGCCGGTGACCGCCTGAGCGAGCAAAATGCGGTCGGTCATGCGCGGCTCGGCCTCGGCCCGGAACAGCTCGGCGCCGACTTGGTCATTCGGCCCCCGCTCGCACCCACTTGCGCCTGTAAGCGCAGCGGCAGCGAGCAGGAAAGAGGCGTGGCGGAGCAAAATCCTGGGGTTTGGGTACATAAGTGGCTCGTTCAGAAGACGTTAAGTTCTCGGATACGGAGGATGGCCGGCGTGCCGATCACGATCAGCAGCGCAGGGAAGACAAAGAGCACCAGCGGAAAGCTGATCTTGACGGCCGCCGTAGCGGCTCGCTCCTCGGCCTTGTAGCGACGCTTGACGCGCAGGCTTTCAGAGTAAATCCGGAGGGCCTGGGCGATGCTTGTGCCGAACCGCTCAGCCTGTATCAGCATGGCGGTGAGCGATTGGAGTGACTCGGAGCCGGTTCGGCGGTAGATGTTTTTGAGCGCCTCGGTGCGGGGGACGCCCATTTGGGTCTCCAAATGGGCCATCGCCAGCTCGCGGGCCATGGCGGGGTGAGCCAGCGCTATCTCCCTTCCGACGCGCTGGAAGGCGGCGTCCATGGTCAACCCGCTCTCAACGCAGACCACCAGGAGGTCCAGAGTGTCCGGCAAAGCGTGCTCCATGCGCAGCTGACTGCGGCGGACGCGCCAATCCAGCCAGAAAGTCGGTATCAAGTAGCCGGCGAGAACCCCCACAACCCCCGCCGCCAGCGTGATGAGCGGATTTCCGCTCGAAAGCACCAGACCCGCAAGCGCCAATCCGCCCAATCCCAACAGCGAGAGCAGGATGCGAGCGCCGATGAAGACGCTCATCGCGGCCCGGGAATAGAGGCCCGCGTAGTTCAGCCGGCGCATCAGAAGCCCCGTCTCCTCCTCGGACTTGGGCGCCAATGACTTTCCGACGGTTTTGCCGACCCGCTCCAGAAGGTGCGAGAGATCGGTCATCGCCGTTGTCGCGCCGCTGCCCCACCCGTTGCCTGCGAGCGGAGCCAGTCGGTCCTCGACGGGGTTGCGCGTAAAGAGAAGCCACCACGCCGCCCACACCAGTGTGCACACGGCGGCAGCCAGGCAGAGAAGAAACAGAGTCTCGTCGCTCATGAGTTCACTCATCTATACGCGAATGTTCACGATCTTGCGGATCATCAGCAGCCCGAACACCTGCAGGAGAATGGCGATAAAAAGCATAACCCGCCCCGCCATTCGCGAGAGCAACTCGCCGGCGTACTCCGGGTTCGCCAGGAACATCAACACGAATACCACCACCGGGAGCGCCGTCAGCACATAGCCCGTGAAGCGCCCCTCCGCTGTCAGCGCCTGCACGTGCTGGGCCAGCCGGATGCGGCTGCGAACCATGGCGTTGATGTTGTCCAGGATCTCGGCGAGGTCGCCACCGGTTTGTCGCTGAATGCCGACGCTGGTGACGAAGAATGCAAAGTCGTCGAGTTCGATGCGCCGTGCAGCGTCCTGAAGCGCCTGTTCCAGCGACTGGCCGAGGTTGTGCTGCTCGTAGCAACGGCGAAATTCCGCAGCAATGGGCTCCGGGAGCTCCTCGCCAACCATCTGAAGCCCGCTGGGCAGACTGTGGCCGGCACGCAGCACGCGCGAAAGGAAGTCCAGCGCCTCGATAAGTTGATCCGCCAGTACCTTGCGGCGCTTCTTATACGCCATCCGGAAGCGCAGATAAGGCACCAGCCCGGCCACCACTCCCGCCGACATTCCGTAGGGGAACACGCCCAGGAGGTAGCTCACAAGCCCACCCACCGCGATGCCGGCGATGGCAACCAGCATGAAAAACCGCGTAACAGTCTGACCGGGCGAAACCAGGTCCAGCCGCATCGCAAATCGCTGGAGGCCGTCAGACTGCTCCAGCCAGGCCGGCTGCTCTCCAGCCTTCATCAGCAGCGATGCGTCACTGGAAACGGCATGACTCACGTCACCGACACCCAGCCGCCGCTCGATCCGATCCCTTCCGCCGCCCAGGACGGAGATGAGCTGCATGATGCCCCAGAGCGTCGCCACCGCACACAGCGAGAGCAGGACCAGGAACACCGTACCGGGCGCCAGCTTTGGAAGGGCGGCGGGCGCGAGCATCTCCAGCATCCAGGTTGAGCTCAGCAAGTTCAGCATCGTTTTACTCACCTCGCGTTCAAGCGATTCGCGATTCAGTCAGCAACGCTGATCAGCCGCTTCCGCGGCGACGTTGCACTTGCCGGGGCTTCTCCATTGCTGCCCGCTGCCGTAACTCCAACCGGGCCGGCAAGCTCCGGAACCGGCATGCCGCGGGAAAGCACGCGGCGGCTGAAAAGTTCGTGGGGGATCTGCACGCCGATCTGCTCGATCCGGTCGAGGCAATGCGGGCGGACCCCGCAGGCGATGAACGCGCCGTCGGCATGCCCGTCGGGCGAGACGCCAGCCTGCTCGAACTTGAACAGGTCGTGCATCTGGAGGCGATCACCCTCCATTCCGGTGATCTCGCTCACGCTGATAATCTTGCGTCGGCCGCCAAGCAGGCGCGAGGTCTGTACCACCAGGTTCAGGGCGCTTGCGATCTGCTGGCGCATGGCCCGCAGCGGGATGTCGTAGCCCGCCATCAGCAGCGTGACCTCCAGGCGCCCCAGTGCATCCCGGGCGTTGTTCGCGTGGATCGTGGTCATACTGCCGTCGTGGCCGGTGTTCATGGCCTGCAGCATTTCGACGGCTTCCGGCCCGCGCACCTCGCCAATAATGATGCGGTCCGGCCGCATCCGAAGACAGTTTCGCACCAGATCACGCTGGTTCACCTCGCCCTTGCCCTCTATGTTCGGCGGCCGCGTTTCGAGCCTCACGACGTGCGGCTGCTGGAGCTGAAGCTCGGCCGCATCTTCGATCGTGATCACGCGCTCGTGTGCCGGAACATAGCGGCTGAGGCAGTTCAGCAGCGTCGTCTTCCCTGAGCCGGTACCGCCGGAAATCAGCACATTGCACCGGGCCTGAACGGCCGCCGACAGGAAGTGCAGCACTTCCGGCGGAATCGCCCCGTGTCGCAGCAGGTCCTCCGGCAGCAGCGGCTTGGCGCCGAAGCGCCGAATGCTCATGGCACAGCCGTCCAGAGCGAGCGGCGGAATGATGGCGTTGACGCGGCTGCCGTCGGCGAGGCGGGCGTCGACCATCGGCGAGAACTCATCAACGCGTCGGCCAACGCGGGCAACGATGCGGTCGATCACCTGTCGAAGGTGCTTCTCGTCCCGGAAGCGGACATCCGTCAGCTCCACGCGCCCGTGGCGCTCGATGTAGATCTGGTCGTGCTTGTTGACCAGAACGTCGCTGATCAATGTATCGCGCAGTAGCGGCTCCAGCGGGCCCAAGCCGAAGGTCTCGTCCATCACCTGCTCGGTCAGCAGCAGTTGCTCGTCGCTGGTGAGCAGGCCCTTCTCCGACTGGCACAGGTCCTGCACCGCTGCCCGGGCCTCCTGGCGGACCACCTCGGGCGGCAAAGTGCGTAGATTCTGGACGTCCAGCCGGGCAAGCAGCTGCTGGTGAAGCCGCGTGCAGAGCTGCTCCAGATAGTTCCGGCGCTCACGATCAGACCTGGCGGGATCTGCCGGCACCGACGCTGCATAGCTGGCGCCGCCAGCAGGTAAGACTTTGGCGGAGGCGGAGGCCAGTACGGTGCCGTTTCCGGGGGCGCGAGGCGCGGGAAGGCGGGCGTCCGCCGAGGTGCCGTTCGCAATCATCGGGCGGCGATCAGGCGACGCTGGCGCGTCAAGATGTCCATTGGCACGAGCCTTCAGGCCCGCGGGCGCGGCCTCGGAGTCCCCGGGGGTTGCTGGCTTGATGTTCTTGGATCGCGAAAACAGACTCATTCACAACTCCCAAGGGTTCGTTGATCTCAGTTGGTTCCAGCGTGTGCTGCCGACGCCGCGTCGGCGGCGGGGCTCCCCGGTACACGACCGTTCAGCAGGTGCGCCAAGCCGGCAAGGCTCGTGCTGATCTCGGCCCGCGGCGACCTGAGCACCACCGGCTCGCCGTAGTTGATCGCCGACATCGTGTTACGGAAGTCGTTGGGAATGGACCACTCCAGCTTCAGCCCCAGGGCACGCTCCGCAGCCTCCGGCGAGATCTCGTTGCCACGCTTGACCATTCTGTTGACCACCAGGCGGACGCGCCCTGGTTGATTGAGCCGGCCCACGTTGATCCCGTTGCGGCGCAGCGCCTGCAGGTACCGCCCCGCGTTGCGCACGCTCGGAACGTTGAGCTGCATGACCAGGACGATCTCATCCGCAGGCTTCAGCGCCGCCACATGAGTCGGATCCATGCTAAGGTCGGAGTCGACAACGATGTAATCGAACATCTCCGCCATCGTGCCCAGCAGCCGGGAGACGGCGGCGGCGTCCACCCGTTGGGCATCTTCCGGCATCTCGGGGCGGCTGAGGACCTTCAGCCCGCTGGATTCGTGAACTGTCAGGGCATTGGCTATTAAGTTTGAATCCACCTGCCCGGTCGCAAGGTCGGCGATGCTGAAACGTGGATGCAGATCCAGCGCCTCGGCGACCATGCCGCCGTCCATGTCCAGGTCGATCAGGGCGCAGCGGCCTTTGGACGCCAGCGAAACAGCCACGTTGCAGGCCGCAGTAGTGGCCCCGCAACCCCCCACGACCGGCACGAATACCAGCAGTTTGGCCGGCGAAGCTGAGCCGCGGCGGGATCGCGAGAGCTTCTCGATGGCACGCTGAAGGCGTTCTGCCTGAGCCGGCAGCGCGATGAACTCGCGGACGCCCAGGTGCATCGCCTCCATCAGCAGCTGCGGATCCGTCGACTCGCTCATCACCCAGACGGCCAAATCGGGCGCCTGCTGCATGACGGCGGCAAGCCTCTCGAGGCTCGCCTGCGGCTCGGGATCGAGATTCACGACCAGCAGCCGCGGCGCGGCGGCACCGCTGGCCGCCAAATTCACCTGGTCCAGCGATCCGTGCTGGGCGATGATATCGACGCCCAGCCGGCCGAGGAAATGAGCCATTTCCTCAAGGTTTGCCGGGGCGGCGTCAACAATCACTGTTGGAAGCTGAACGATCATGGTCCTCTCAGATGCATCACACGGGATTTAGACGTTTGCAACAGCCGAAGCTATTGGCTTTCCTTCGAGGTGCCGGTTGCCCGGTTGAACCCATAGGGTCCGTAGAACAGCGGGGCGCCATCTCCTGCCGCCCCAGTCTCGGCGGCGGGACGGCCAATGTTGCCGAGGAAGAAGAGCTCCGCTTCGGTTGCGTGGTCCCAGCGCTGACCAGGCAGCCCAGGCACCTCGGCGGGGTTCATTCCGCTAACGAGTCGTGGCGTTACGAAGACGACAAGTTCTGTCTCCCGCCGCTGGTACCGAACGCTGCGGAAGAGCGCCCCGAGCACCGGCAGGTCACCGAGCAGCGGCACAACCGACTTGTTGGACGTGATTCGATTATCGAGCAGGCCGGCGATGGCGAGGCTCTGGCCGTCCGCGAGCTCCACCGTGGTGTCCACGCGACGCTGCGTCAGGCCGGGAATGATGAACCCGCCGAACTGGACCGCGTTGGAGAAGTCCACGTCGCTAACCTCCGGCGAAGCTTTTAACCGGATACGGCCATCTCCCATGGCGACCGCCACGAACTGCAGCCGAACCCCGAACTCGCGGAACTCGACCGTGATCGTCGAAGCGCCCGTACCGCCGGTCTGCGCGACGGGAATCGGGAACTCGCCTCCCGCCAGGAAGCTCGCCTGTTCGCCGCTGATCGCAACGAGATTCGGACGTGCCAGCACCCGCATGAGATTGTTGTCGCGAAGGGCGGAAATGAAGGCGGCGAATGCTGTATCCCCCGCCGTGCCCGCCCCGAACAGGGTTATCGCGGCGCTTGGATCGGGTGCCGTGAGCTCCAGCCCTCCGCCGTCGGCCTCGTCGATCCCAAACGGTGCTGCTCCACCGAGGTTGCTGGCCCCAAAGCCGTCCTGGCCGGTTACGCCGAAGTTCAGGCCCAACTGCGTGCTCGCGGAACGGGAGACCTCCGCAAAGATCACCTGGAGCATGATCTGCTGCCCGCCCCGGACCTCGATGAAGTTCAGTAGTTCCCCATAAGGCGCCGCCACCTGCACGATCTGCTCCGCGACCTCGAGACTCGGGGCCTCGCCGCGCATCACCAGCCGGCCGTTGGACTCATGCACCTTCAGCGACAGGGATGGGAACAGTTCGCCCAACTGCGTCCGCAGCCCGCTGATGTCGGCCTCGACGACCACGTCGATTACCTGTGACTCATCCTCGGCGAAGAGGATGATCTGCGTCCTTCCCGAGCCGGCGCCGGTCACAAGGATTCGTGTCGGCGACAGGAGGTGAATCCCCGCAACCTCGGGACGGCCCACCGAAACCTCCGTGACCGGGGCGGTTGACTCCAGGATTGTGGTTCGGCCCACCTCCAGCGTAAGGCGGCCATCCTCGGCGAGGCCCTGCTGCACCAGCGCGGCACCGCGCTGCGCCCCCTGCCCCAGCGCTTGCTGCGGGAATGCCGCAAGGCCTAAAGCCGCTGTCGCGGCCAGCAAAGTCATGAAGACGCTTGAGTTACGCATGTTGCTCCTACGTGATCTCTGATCCTGCACTCTGGCCGCGCCCTGCCCTCTCATTCGGCCGCCGCGGTTCCCGGTGCCTCTGACGGAGTCGCTTCTACCCGCTGCTGTTGCCGGGCCGGTGTCGCTGGGACAGGCTTGCCCGTCCCGGCGGCTCGACCTTCGGCATCAAACTCCTCGCGGCTCTCGGAACCTCCGCGGAAGACGCGAACCGAATGCAGCGGGTTTAGTGTCTGGGCCTCCTGCTCGCCGCTGGCGGGACGGGCGGCCTCTTCCGCCAGGCGACGGGCGGCCTCGTCGCTTGACTGCTTGACGTCCTGGATCTGCTTCTGCATCGCCGCGAGCGTTTCCATCAGCTTGCTGCTGCTCTCGTCCGCCGCGGTAGCGGCCAGACGGTCTTCTTGTGCCCGGCCCGAGAGTTCTGCGAGCGTGACACCGTCATCTTCGACACGCTCATTGTCCTCCACACTGCGAAGAACCAGGCGCGGTTTGCTCTTGCTGAAAGCCAGATCGATGGCGGCCGCCTGTGCCGGGGTGACGAGCAACGTGACCGTCTTGTGCGCCCGCGGATTGCTGCGCGGATCGGCCTTGGCTGTCTGCCCGGCGTCAAGCTCCTGCCCGACGGCGGACACCGCCACATTCTGCACGATGGTGCGGGCGAAGGTCTCGCCTGTGACGTTATCAACCAGCGTAGCGACCAGATCGACCTTCACGCCGGGCGAAATGAGTCCGGCCAGGCCGCTGAACTCGTTGACGGCGATGGTCACCGCCCGCATGCCATTTGGCACCTTCGCCTGAAGGCTGGAAGTGGTTCCCACCGGGGCGAGCATCGAGGCCCGAACCACCTGCCCTGCTTCAGCGGGCGACGTGAGAATCCGCCCCTGCAGGTCTTCGGGCTTCCAGAACATCGTCGCGGTGATCGTTTCGGCGGAAGTCTCGATCAGCTTCACATCCGACGTGCCGAGCTGATGCCCCGCGGGCAGATCGGCCGCTGCGACCAGCACCTTGGCGCCCGGGCCATCGGGGGAGGCCACGGCCTGCGTGTTAAGCACACGCCGGCCGATCATGAAGGTCATCAGGCCCAGGATCAGGGCCAGGAGCAGGGGAATGATGGCTTTGGCTTTCATCGCGTTTCCAGTAAGTGCTAGGTCGGTTCGAAGTCTTGTGCGTTCTCGATTGCGGGGGCAGCTATGGCCCCTCCTTGCGCATGGTCACGGTCGCCTGAATGGCGGTTTCGCTGGAGATCAGGCCCATCGGACGGATACCGATCTCTCCCCATACGCAGCTCACCGTAACGGTGACGTCGGTCCCTTCCGGATCGTCAAGCCCGGCGACCTCGAGGCTGTACTCGGTGTCGTCGTAGCCGCTTGCGCCCATCGCCTGCGCGACCGCCGCCTCCACTTCCTGCGCGGGAATCCCGTTGAGAATGGCGGTGCGTGCGCCGCGTTGTGCGGCTCCCTCGAGCGTGTGGCGGGTATGGACGAAGTGGCCGTACTCCATCACCCCGAAGGTCAGGGCCAGGAGGATGACCAGCACGAGTGCCGTCTCAACAAGCACAGCACCGCGACGCGATCGATGGCCGTTGTCGCGGCGGGGAGTAGCGATCGTTATTCCAGGCGTGCTCATCAGCATTCTCCCTTTCCCGTCAAATGGTCCCGGAAAGAACCAGCAACTGCGTCACCAGCACCCCCACGAGGATCGCGAAGGCGTATGGCAGCGTGAACTGGCGGTCCGCCGAGTCGCGGGCCGCGTCCGTGGCAGAAGTCCAGTTCGTCCGGCGGGTAAGTAAAAGGCTCATTCCGACCACCGCCGTGTTCCGAAGCGCCGGCCGCAGTTGTCCACGCCCAACGGCGGTGACGATCGACATCACGCCTCCTGCCACGCCCGAGATCAGCAGGACCCAAACGATCGCCCACGGACCCAGCCATGCCCCCGCCGCGGCCAGCAGCTTGGCGTCGCCGGCGCCAAGCATGCCAAACGCGAAGAGCACGAACGGGATGGCAAGGCCGATGGCCATTCCGCCCGCCGACTGGGCCAGCGACAGATCGGGACGTACCAGGGCTGCCAGCAGGCCCGCTATGGCCAGCGAGAAGGTCAGCCAATTCGGTACGCGCCGACAGCGCAGATCGATGCACGCCGCCACCGCAACGGCGGTGGCCACCGTGGCGTGCGCGATGATCGGGATGATGGCTTCTGGTGTCATCGGTCAGCTCGGCAGGCCCGGCTGGCTTGGTTGAACACTCTGCTGGGCGCTGTCAAACGCATTAAAGATGTGCGTGGTTACGGCGGCGATCACAAGCAGGCAGACGACGCTGATCAGGCCGACGAGCATTCCGTATTCGACAAGCGTGGCGCCGTCGTCTCCGGGGAGGTTGCGTCTTGCGGAAGTGACCTGGTGCTGCGGTGGGCACATTTGGGGTTCCAGTTGTGGTCGGCATCCGGACCTGCCCGAGCAAGTCGTCGGCCGCTACATGGCCCGCCGGCCCTTGTTCAGGAACGGCGGGTCGAATGGAAGCCAGTTACGAAGGCGTTCCGGGGGTGCCCATGTTTGCGTTGTCGAGCGTGTCCTGGGTGGTGTCGAACACCTGGAAAATCTCGGTGCCCAGGGCGGTGATCACGAGAATGCAGACGACGGCGATGAGGCCGACGAGCAGCCCGTACTCCACGAGGGCAGCGCCCTCTTCACCACGAATAAAACGACGAAGCATGACTTTCTCCTGTGAGAAGAAGTTGAGTTGCACGGTTCCGCTGATGGCCGCATGCCGTTGCTCCGGCAACGAGCCGGAGCGGCGGAAACCGAACTTACATCCGACCGCGACTGCCGCTCCCTGAACAGCGGGAGCAACCGGCATGCGGTCCAAAAGTGATTCGAACGTGGATCCAACCTCCGCAGATCCAGTCGCATTGCTCTGAACGCGCCTCCACTTCCGACAATGCGACCAAACTCCCGAATCCCTCCACCTACCTCCTCCATGTCACACCGCCGCGTCGAGCGCTTGGCGACGACAACGCCGTTGCAGACGACGGAGCCGCATGGCGGACCGAATCTGCGCTGATTGCCGAGCGTTCCGACGCCCGGGTTCGAGGTCTCAGCCCCAGGTCTTCAAAGAAAACCACCAGAGCCCGACGGGGCACCGAAGTACCCGACGCTCTAAAATGTCCTGTCACATCAATAGACGTGCATGATCCGACTTGAATCTCGGACTCGTCAGAGTTGATAAGGAACAACTCCAGCGATCTGCCCTTACCTCACAGATTCCTCCGGGGTGCCGACAATGACGTGTTGCGCGGCTGGGCAGGCACTCGTGACGTCGCTCAACCTATCACGATGACCCGCCATTGCAAGAGCATTTCGAGAAATGTTGCTATGTAGTTGCGTCCGAGTAACGCCCCTCGGGCCGCAGACCCAGCCAGCGCTCGAACACTTGCTGCTGCCGGAAAAAGTCATGCTCCGGCCGGCCCCCCGCCGTCATGGGGCTCTTGAAGAACACACCCAGCGCCTTCAGGATCCCCTTCTCGGCGCGAAGATGCGCAAGATCGGTAAGACGGCAAAGATCGATTGCCAGCGGAGCGGCCAAAACGCTGTCACGGCAGAGGAAATCAACCTTTACCTGCATCCTCTGACCGGCAAAACCGACAAGATCGATACTGTCCCACGCCTCCTTGGCGTCTCCGCGCGGCTTGTAGTAGTGGATGTGGACCTGGTGTTCGCCGACTGGATATCCCAGAATTCCGTCAAGAACGTCGGTCTTGCTGGCGATCTTGCTGCGCACCGACTGGGGATCAGCCAGAACCTGGCCGTCCCGGTTGCCCAGCAGGTTCGTGCTGAACCATCCTTCGACGTAAAGGTTCCGATCGCGGAATCCAGGCGCCAGTACCGTCTTAAGGAAAGTTTGCCCGGTTTTCCCGTCTTTCCCGCAGACCGGAATGCTCCGACGCTCCGCAAGAGCAAGCATCGCCGGCCAGTCTGTCACTCTCGTGGGCGTGAAGTTCACATGGGGCACGCCTGCCGAAATGGCGGCGTAGGCGTAAAGCACCGACGGGCTGATACGCGCGTCGTTCGCATCCAGCGCCGCTTCCAGGGCCTCGGGCGAGGCATAACAGGCCGCCGACTCGACGCCTACCTCAGTGCTGGAGAGGTTCAGCATCACGAGCCCGTCCAGCCCTGCCTCCGCCTTGAACCGGCCCAAATCCTCCACGACCGCCTCTATCGCCTGCCGGTGTCCACGGATGGCCTTCACGTGACCCCCACCAACCCCCCCGCCCACAAACCCGTCTGCCCCGATCGCCGGCCATGGCCGAAGAACCGCCAACTCCTCCGCCACGGCGGAGAGCAGCTCCGGGGGCAGGGCGGCGTGATCCCGGGCGGCGGTGAGCAGATCCGCGTCGTAAAGGTCCCATCCGGCAAACACAAGGTCGGCATACCCCGCCACGTCGGGCGGTAACTGGTCTTCCAGCCGGGCCAGGGGCAATCCGGTGGTACCGATCAGGCCCCGCCGAAGCAGCGCAAGTCCGGCGACCGCGGTCGTTGCCACGGCTCCGCCGAAGCCTTGCACGGCAACTCCCAGGCGTCGGCGCGGACGGACGGGGCGAACAGCAGGAATGGCGGGGGTTTCCTGAGCTTCGGACATATACCTCGTAAGTTGCGATTCTAGGACGCCCACGAAGATCGTCCGATAAGGCGGTGTTCGCCCTGCGACAAAGCTGCCCTTACTCGCGGCTGGTTAACACAGCCCGCCGTATGCCCGAAGTTAACCGGCGGGCTCTGTATGAATCGACGCTTGCACGCCAGACTTCGCCAACTCAAGACGGAGACCAAGAGGCTCCGGCGGGCGCTTGCGCACCAGGCGGAGGATGCCCAGCGGCTCCGGCACAACGCCCTTCACGACACGCTGACCAGCCTGCCCAACCGTGCCCTGCTGATGGACCGGCTCGAGCACTGCGTTGCCCGCGCCAGCCGCGATCGCGATTATCGCTTCGCCGTGCTCTTTCTGGATATCGACGACTTCAAGTTCATCAATGACAGCTTCGGCCACGAGGTGGGCGACGCCGTGCTGCTGGAGACCGCCAAGCGACTCAACTACTCGCTGCGGGATCTGGACACCGTCAGTCGCGGTGGCGACCAGCCATTCGGACCCTCCGGCGAGGGCCGCAGCGCCCGCCTGGGCGGCGACGAGTTCGTGGTCGTGCTGGATGACGTAGCGCGCGTAGAGGATGTGATGAACGTGGCGGAGCGCCTGCAGGAGGAGTTGTCGCAGCCCATTCGACTCCCCGGACGCGAACTGGCGATCACCACGAGCATGGGAATCAGTGTTGGCGAAGGCAGCAACCTCTCGGTCTCAGAACTTCTCCACGAGGCGGATGCCGCCATGTACCGGGCCAAGGTCGGCGGCAAGAGCCGCCTTGCCCTCTTCGACGGCGGGATGCAGGCTGCTGCAGCGCGGCGGCACCGGCTGCAGGAAGCCCTCTTTGAGGCGCTGGAGCGTAATGAACTGGAGGTCGTGTACCAGCCGATCGTGGCACTAAGGGAAGTCCAGGTGCAGGGCTTCGAGGCCCTCCTGCGCTGGCACCGGCCCGATGTGGGGTCAGTGGATCCCAACGAGTTCATCGTCCTCGCCGAGCAAACCGGCGAAATCCTGCCGATCCAGCGCTGGGTTATGACCCAGGTGGTGAAGCAGGTTCGGCAATGGAACTCTGACCTGCCGTCGGAGCGGCGAATCTGGGTGAGCGTAAATCTCTCGGGCCGCCAACTGGAGGAGCCACGGTTTGCCGAGGAGGTGCTGCACCTGCTGCAACTACACGGCGTGGCCCCGGATCTGCTCAAACTGGAGTTGAAGCTGAGCTGCATGGAACGTCGCCCGGACGCTGCCGAGGCGCTCCAGCAACTGCGGGCGCACGGGACGGGCATCTGCGTTGACGGCTTTGGCACCGAGCCCCTGTCCCTTGTCGAGCTCTCGCGACTGCCGATCGACCTTGTGAAGATCGATCGAGAGGTAGCAAGTCTCGCTGAATCCAACCGCGACTGGGCGACGGTCGTGCAGGCGATGACCAGCCTGGCCCACGCGCTGCGCAAGCAGGTGGTCGTCGTGGGGATCGAAAGCGCTGCCCAGATGGAGCAGGTCGAGCGGGTCGGCTGCGATTATGCGCAGGGGCACTTCTTCGCCCGTCCCCTGCCGGCAGCGGCCACGGCCAAGTTCATCCAGAGCCCGCCGAAGTGGCGCCTAAGCGCCTGAGCGGCCGCGAAGCGCTCACTGTGGGAAGCCCAGCAGCTCTCTCATCAGCGCTCCCGTATCCTGGGTTTCGATCTGCTGGCCGGCGATGTTGCTCATCCCCACGAGCGTCAGCGTACGCATGTCGCCTTTCCCATCCGGCCGCACCGATCGGGCGATGACGGCATTGAAGATTCCGTTGCCACCGGCGGATGCATACATCAGCCGTCCATCGGGTCCACGAGGTCGCCACTTGGCGCGGGCCGCGTCCGTAAGCACTTCAGGGTTCGTTTCTATCGCCACGAAGAGATCGTAAACGGCCCGAGCATCGGCCAGCATCCCGCCGTTCCCACGGAGGTTCCAGCCCGGACCGTCACCGTACCAGGCGTGATCCAGCGCGCTGCCAAAACGTTCGCCGTTGCGTCGCATGCCCACGGCCAGCTTTTCCGCCGGGAAATAGGGTATGGCGTAGCCAAACTGCTCCACGCCGGCAGGGAGCAAGGATCTCGTCGCGTATCCACTCCTCGTAGGGCCGGCCACCGACGTCCTCGATGAGCATGGCCAGCAGGCTGTAGCCTGAGTTGGAGTAGTTGGCCTCGTCGCCGACCGGAGCGATCAGCGGCGCTTCGAAAAGGGTCCGCCGAAGCGTTTCGCGATCGACAAGCTGATAGTCGCCGCCGAATGTGTCGGGAAAGCCGGCGTGATGGGTCAGGACATGGTCAATCGTGATGGCCCGCTTATCCTCCGGGACCTCGGGAAAGTACTTCGCGATCGGATCGCTGGTTTTGAGCTTGCCCTGCGCCTCGAGCTTGAGGATCGCCGCGCGAGTGATTGGCTTCACAAGAGAGCCGACGTCGAATACGTCGCTGGTGCGCATCGGCAGGCCACGAATGGGATCACGGAACCCGTAGGCCCGCTCAAGTACGATCTCCCCGTTCAACTCGACCAGGATGACGCCACTGAAGCCCTCTTGCTCGCGCTTAGCAAAATGCTCATGCACGATCGTGGCCAACTCCTCGGCCGAAGGTCCAGCCGGCTGCGTGGCAGGCGGATCCTGTGGGTCCCCGGCCCCCGTGAGGACCGCCGTGAACGACGCGAGGAGAAATAGACCGCATAGAGCGGGATTCCAGCAGTGCATGGCGGCACCTCCAGCTTCAGCCCGGATGGACGAGGCTTCACCGTGGCACTTGGTGTCGTCCAGCCTGGGCGCGGATTATGGCGGGGTGCCTCCCGCTGCGGGGATTTGCAGAGTGATCATCCTGTTTTAGGGCACGAGTTGCGGAGGGAACAAAAACGCGTGCAAAAAAGCGCACCGCGCACCGCCCGAAAATCTAAGTCAAAAGCCAGTTTGCGAGGCCTCAGGCGCGTCGTGGCAACGCTGGTGCGCGTTTCTGACGATTTTCGCGCACCGCGCCGAGGGGTGTGGATGACGCTCTGGCCGCCATTACGCCTTCATGCCCGTCAGGGTCACCCCCTCGATGAAGTACCGCTGCGCCAGGAAGAAGATTGCGATCACCGGCAGCGTCATCAGCGTGCTGGCCGCCATCAGCATGTTGAAGTTCGCCTGAAACTGGTGCGCCCCACGGAAGACGAACAGGCCCAGCGGCAGCGGATACAGCCGTTGGTCGTTCAGGTAGATCAGCGGGACCATGAACTCGTTCCACGCGTTCATGAAGGTGAAGATCGCCACCGCCGCAAGCGCGGGCTTCATGAGCGGGAGCATGATTAGCCAGTAGATGCCCCACCAGGAGCAGCCGTCGATGCGGGCGGCCTCCTCCAGCTCGCGCGGCACGCCCAGCATGAACTGCCGCAGCAGAAAGATGAAAAACGGCGTGCCCACGAACGCCGGCACCCACAGCGGAAGCAGCGTGTTGTACCACCCCAACGATTTGAAGATCAAAAACTGCGGCACCATCACCACCATCGTCGGCAGCATCATCGTCGCAAGCACGATGCCGAAGACCAGCTCGCGCCCCGGCCAGCGCAGCCGGGCGAACGCATACGCCGCCATGCTGCACGTAAGCACCTGGCCCACGACGCTCAGCACGACGATCCACACGCTGTTGAACAGATACGCCCCCCAGTGCGCATCGGCGTACCAGGCGTCGCGGTAGCTCTGCGTCCAGCGGGCAAGCGTTGCGCCCGCCCGGCTCTTGTGATGGATGCGCACCGTCAGCCGGGCCTCGCCCGCCTCCACCTCGCTCGCGCCCACATCCTGCAACGGCCACACACCCATCGCACGCTGGTCGCGCCGCTCCATGCCCGGAAGGCGGAACGTCCACTCGCGCCAGCCATCCACGCCCAGGTAAAGCGCGTCATCGGTCTCGTAGCGACGCCCCGCCGTCTCGAGAGCGGCCGAGACCGCGTGCCACGAGTTGTCCTGCCGCATACGCAGCATGACCTCCGACGGCTCGAAAGGCAGGGCAAACCGCGCCGTGATCACCGCTTCGCCCGTGTCAGCCAGGTCGTAGGCGAACACGTTCCCCTCCAGCCGTGCCGCGGGGGAGGAAGCTGTCCAGATCGCCTCCACGTGTTGCTCGCGCGCCTCGCGGTCGCGGACAGAGACCGGATCCAGCCGGACCGCGTGCTCCCCCTCCTCATCCGCCCACGGCGACACATCCGGCGCTGCCGCGAATGCGGGCAGCCATCGCGACGGATAGATCAGCGTCTCCTCCGGCTGCTTGAAGCTCGTGCCGATGAGCCACAGGAACGGCAGCATAAAAAACACGGCACCGATCGCCAGAGCCCCATGCCGCGCCATCCGCCGCGATGCCTCCGGGAACACCAGCACGACCGCGGCGCCCACAATCAGGCTCACGCCCGCCAGCCACAGCG
>JBGTBZ010000153.1:0-3449 GCA_041749155.1 Phycisphaerae bacterium | reverse complement strand
TTCTCGGTGCACCGCAAGGCCGGGACATCCGGATCAGCTCGCAGAGCATCTACAATCCCTACGGCGTCGACATCGGCTCGATCCAGCGCCGCATCGTCGAGACCGGCGGCCGCTCGTTCAAGCAGAACGTGGACACCTTCGCGTTCAATGGCGGTTTCGAAGGTTCGTTCCAGCTTGGTGAGCGCTACTTCGACTGGGAGGCCGGCAGCTTCTACGGCCAGAACCAGGCCAACAACACCACCAATGGCCTGGCGACCTACACTTCGCTGCGCAACGGCCTCGGCCCGTCGTTCCGTGATGCCGCCGGCATTCCGCGTTGCGGCACCCCGGGCAACGTGATCGCGGGCTGCGTCCCGGTCAACTTCCTCGGCGGCGCCAACAACGGCACCCTCACCCAGGCGATGCTCGACTACATCACCTTCGAGGCGCACGACAAGTTCGAGTACACCCAGAAGTCGTACTACGCCAACGTCGGCGGCGATCTGTTCGACCTCGGCAGCGCCGGCCCCTTGGCGTTCTCGTTCGGTCTTGAGCACCGCGAAGAGGATGGTTTCGACCAGCCCGACGCGCTGATCAACGGCGGTGACACCACAGGCAACGCCCGCACCGCCACCGGCGGCGGCTACTCGCTGGACGAGGCCTATCTCGAGCTGGCGATCCCGGTGCTCAAGGACGTGCCGGGCGCCCGCCTGCTGGACTTCTCGGTAGCCACCCGCTACTCGGACTACAGCAACTTCGGCGACACGCTGAACAGCAAGTTCGGTTTCCGCTGGAAGCCCATCGACGACCTGCTGGTTCGCGGCAACTACGCCGAGGGCTTCCGCGCCCCGGCGATCGGCGAGCTGTTCCAGGGCCTGGCCGACTCGTTCCCGAATATCAGCGACCCCTGCAACACCACCAATTTCGGTGATCTTTCGGCGGCCAGCCAGGCGCGCTGCCAAGCCGACGGCGTTCCGGCCGGGGGTTACGTCCAGCCCAACTCGCAGATCCGTATCACGGTGGGCGGCAACGTCAACCTGCAGCCGGAAACCTCGGTCAGCAAGACCCTGGGCTTCGTCTGGAACCCGAGCTTCGTCCCGGGCCTGGACCTGTCGCTGGACTGGTGGAATATCGAGCTGGACAACACCATCTCGGGCATTTCCGGCCAGGGGCTGTTGAACCGCTGCTACCGCCAGCTTGACCCGGGCGCTTGCTCACTGATCACCCGTGGCGGTGGCGGCATCGTCAACGACCTGCTGTCGGCCGGCCTGAACCTGGGCAGCACTGAGGTGGAAGGCTACGACCTGACGGTGGGTTACCGCCTGCCGGAAACGGCTTACGGCAACTTCTCCTTCGTGTGGGATACGAGCTACATGACCGATTACCTTCAGGACATTGACGGTGACGGAATCCGTGGCGAAGTCAGCGAGGGCGGCAACCAGGTGGGCGAGTATGGCCCGATCTGGCGCATCCGCTCCAACCTGGCCACCCGCTGGGAGATGGGGGACTGGGGCGCGACCTGGAACGTCCACTACTTCTCCGATCTCGACGAGGACTGCAGCGGCTTTGACGCCACCAATACCAACCTGCTTTGCGCCAACCCGGATCGGATCGTGAACAACGAAGCGGGCGACCCGGAAGTGACGCCGGAAAACACCATTCCGGAGACGTTCTACCACGACGTCAGCGTGTACTGGAATGCACCGTGGAACGCCCGTGTCGCACTCGGCGTGAACAACCTGTTCGACGAGGAGGCGCCGTTCTCGGTGGCCACCTTCGCCAACAGCTTCGACCCGGCGTACGAAGTCCCCGGTCGCTTCTACTACATGCGTTACACCCAGCGCTTCTGATCGGGCTGGACCTGCAGTAGTACCTTGCTACGGCCCCGGAAGGGGCCGTAGCTTTTTGCGGGCTTGCCTCCGAGGCCCCCGCCATGGACAGTAGCGCCACACGCGCGCAGCGAGCCCTCCATGGCCTTCGAGATCTTTCCCGGATTCGCGGTACCGATGGCGCAGGACATGCACCCGGATGCCGCCACCCTCAATCCGCAGCTCAGGCAGCTGCTGCTGGCACGCGAGGCGGAAGGCGCGCGCTATGCCAACCCGAACCCGTCGCTGAAACAGCAACCCGGCGTCTACGAAAGCGACTTCAACCTGTTTTCGTGGCCGGAAGACTGCGTGCAGGCCTTGCGCCAGTTCTCGTGGGCCATGCTCGGCCGCACCATCCGCGAGCTCAATGGCTATTCGGCCGAGGACATGCAGCGGCTGCAGATCTTCTCGCATACCTGGTACCACGTGACCCGGCATGGCGGCTTCACGATCCTGCACGCGCATCCGATGGCCTCGTGGTCGGGCGTCTATTGCGTCGACCCGGGCGAGACGCCCGAGGACCGGCCCGAGTCAGGCGTGCTCCGCTTCCATAACCCGCACCACTACAGCAACTATTTCCTCGATGCCGGCAACCAGCGCCTGCAGCACCCCTACCACCACGGCACCTGGAGCATCCGCTTCAAGGCCGGCCAGCTGGTGCTCTTCCCGTCCTGGCTGCAGCACGAGGTCATGCCGTTCTACGGCAACGACGAGCGCATCACGGTCGCCTTCAACTGCTGGTTCGGGATGCGCGACGCCTGAATGCGTGCGCCGGCCCGCACCAGCGCGCTGGCCTCTTCCCATGCGACGACCTGTGCCCGGGGAAGCGGATAACCGTAGACGTCTTCCGTCTCGCTCATGCGCGATGGTCGGATCGGGCTGCGCCGTGGGCGCGACACGCCACGGCAGGCAGTCCAGTCACCAGGCATTCGGAGCGTCCTTCCACCGCGCGACTCAGGCGGCCGGCGCAGGCGCGGCAGGCAGGCACTCGAACTTGATCGCGAACGTGTAGCGCGGCGCGTAACAGACCCGGTTGGGCGGACGACCTGCATGCAGGATCGCCCCGTCAAACACCACCAACCGTCCCGGCCGCGGCATCAGTGCGCAGGCCACCTCGCCGGCCTGGTCGTAGAACATCGTCTCGCCGCCCCATTCCAGGTCCCAGCGGTCGCAGAGATACCACAGCGCCGTGAGGTCGTGCTGGTCGGGCAGGCAGTCGGTGTGGCTGAACAACATGTCGCCGTAACTCGCCACGTTGGTGTACGCGCGATAAGGACGGTACCCCGCTCCGCGCCCGGGGAAGCCGAGCACGGCCTGCCGCGTCACCTCGTAGATGGGCTGGCGGAGCAACGCGTCGATCGTGACCTCGGTCGCCCAGTGCTTGTGGTCGGCGGTCTCGGGCCGGGCCACCTCGGTGCGTGTATAGGCCGCGCGCGACAACGCCGCCACGTATTCGGCGACGCTGGGGAGGTGGCCGTCGTACACCCGGATCGGGCGGCCATCCACCAGCACCTCGCGGTCGTGCGCCAAGGGCGTCGGCGACGTCTCCACTTCAGTCCGCGCTGGCCGCCAGGCGGGCCACGGTGTCGCGGTGCTCGCGCA
>JBGTBZ010000152.1:0-3263 GCA_041749155.1 Phycisphaerae bacterium | reverse complement strand
TTCCAGCAGCACATCCGCGACAAGTACTTCACCACCGACTCGGCCCGCGGAACCCCCGCCACGTGGATGTGGTTCAGCGAGGAGGTGGGCGAGCTGGCCCGGGCCTTGGCGCGCGACACAGGGAAGGCCAACGTCGAGGAGGAGTTCGCCGACGTCCTGGCCTGGCTCTGCACCCTGGCGAACATCAATGGGGTGGACCTGGAGTCCGCCGTCCGCAGCAAATACCTGTCGGATAGCGCTCCCGAGGGAACCAAGTAGCCACCGGCACGGGTCATTTGGTGCCTTTGGGCTCGAAACTCCGCGGGACCCGCCGAATGATGAGGAGGGACGGCGCTTGCGCTGTTTGACGCCAATGGCATCCAAGGTACCTTTCCCGCCACGATGCAGTTTCCGAGTCTGCTGAGGGTTTTCGCCACGGTCGGGCTGCTGGGGGTCTTCATTGCTCCCGCGGCGGCGGCCCAGCCCGCCTCCGCCACCGCTGGCGGCAGCGTCGAGCAGATCGGCTTCGGTGACGGCGGTGTCTTTCAGCCGACCGGATGGGTCCCCATGAAGGTCCGCCTCACCCCCCCGGGGGGCGAGACCGGCGTCTACCTCATCCGGGTCCACCAGGCCGACCTTGACGGCGACCACGTCGTCTACCAGCGCAGCGTCACCCTGACCGGCGGTCTGCCCAACCAGGAGTTCTGGACTTACTTCAAGCCCCAGCCCGTCAACCCCCTGGACCGCAACAACCTGGCCGCCAACCTCCGCGTCGTGCTGGCCGATGCCGATGGGCGGGAGTTGGCCCAGCTTTCGGTCCGCCGCAGCATCACCCCGCTCTACAGCGGCGCCGACCTCGCCAGCGGCGCCGCGGGCGCCGGCAAGCGACTGGTCCTGCTCGTATCCGACGCCGGGGGATTCTTCCCGGGGAGCCCGGAGTACATCCCGGGGGACACCGTGGGCATAGTCGAGCAGCTCGTGCCCGTCGGGATCACGCCCGATTCCCTGCCCGACCGCGCCATCGGCTACGACAGCGTGGACACTGTCGTCTGGCAGGATGCCGACCCCGCCGTCCTGCTCTCCCAGGGAGGCGGCGACCGCATGCTCGCCCTCCGCCAGTGGCTGCGCAGCGGCGGAAAGCTCGTCGTCACCACGCGCAGCGAGTGGCAGACGCTCGAGCCGCTCTTTGATCTGCTCCCCGTGAACATGCGGACCGCCGTCGAGCGCAACGACCTGGCACCGCTTGCTTCGATCGTCGCGGGGAACCTCGGCACCAGCCGGATCGACATGCCCGTCTGGGGGACCGCGCCCGGGCCGTTCCGGTATGTGGTGAGCGATCCCAAGCCGGAGGCGATTGTCGAAAGCTGGTTCAGCTACGAGCAGCCGAGCGAGCTCGGCGGCGCCGAGTCGGGCGTGGCACCGCTGATCGCGCGGCGTGCCGAAGGGTTCGGGTCGGTCACCTGGGTGGCCCTGGACTTTTCGAACACGAGCATCTACGGCCGCCCCAGCCAGCGTCCCGCGGGATGGAGCATCATCTGGACGCAGGTGCTGGGCCTCGGCGACCGTCCGGGCGTGAACCCCGCCGATGCGACGCGCACCCGGTTTGAGGCGCGCGAGTATCGAGATCTTGGCTATTCCCTGCTGCCTGGGTCGCGATTGGCTGGGCGAAGCGTGGCCCTGGTAACGGTGGCGATGATCTTTTTCATCGCCTACTGGCTGATCGCGGGCCCCGGCCTCTACTTCTACCTGGCCTCGAGGAAGCGCACGCCCCTGAGTTGGTTCCTCTTCGGCGCCGCGGCGGTGATTGCGACGTTCGTGACGCTGGGGGTGGTGAAGCTGATCCTGCGGGGTCCGCCGGACCTGCGGCACGTCTCGGTGGTGCGGCAGGGGATGGTGGCGCCGCAGGTGGTGCACAGCGAGATGGGGCTCTACATCCCGGAAGATGGCTCCCAGCGGCTGCTGATCGACGGCGGCGTTGTCGGCATGCGGCCGACGCTCACGGGCTTCAGCATCGACCCCGACCAGCACCGGGGAACGTTGGGGCGGAGCAACCCGATCAACTACGTCGTGAACCTCGACCCCCCCGACCCCCGTAATGCGGGAAATGTCGAGGGCAGCGCTACGGTGATGGATGTCCCTTACCGCAGCACGCTTAAGAAGCTGGAGGCGGACTGGGTCGGCCCGGTGGCCCGAGGCGTGGACGGGCGTCCGGCCCTGGTCCTGGGCAGCGGCATGTGCGAGGGACGGCTGACGAACGTCAGCGGGCACGACCTGGTGAACGTGCATATCGCCTTCCGGTATCCCCGGGGGCTGACCTACGACGTATGGGTCATTTATCTGCCGCTCTGGCGCAACGGGCAGACGATCGACGGTTTGTCGAGCCTGCTGCGCCCCGCGAGCGGCGAACCGATTCCGCTTCTTAGCCCGCGTGTCCAGCCCTCGCCGTCCCAGGCCGTGCGAGGCACCCTGGCCAACGAGTGGGCGGACCAGTACTGGTACCGTCCGCTGCGCTCCAGCATGCTCAGCGCCGCCAATATCGTCGTGGACGACTGGGCGGAGCGTGTACGACGCTCGCCGGCGATGCTCAGCTTCTTCAGCCTCCTGCCTCCGATGGAGAACGACATCGGCACCAGCAGCCAGAGCACGATGCCCCTGCGACGGGGAGCCAGGGAGCTGGACATCTCCGCCGCCATAGTCGCGGGGAACCTGGTGATCGTCGGCGAGGCCGAGGGTGTGCCCCTGCCCCTGCCAATGCGGGTGGACGGCGACAAGGTCGAGGGAACAGGCCGGACCATCTACCAGTTCGTGCTTCCGATGGACCGCAGCGCCTTTGATCACCTGGAGCGCCGGCCGCCAGGAGATGAGGATCAAGACGTTCCGGCCACGCAGGCGACCGAGCCGGCGGATGAACCCGAGGAGCCGCCGCCGGAGTAGCAGGCAGCCGGATTCCTGAGACCATGATTCTCTTGCCCTGCATTCCCGCACATGCCCGAGCCGGTCATAAAAACTGTTAACCTCACCAAGCGCTACGGGAGCCTCGTAGCACTTTCGAACCTCAACCTGGAGATCCAGGAGGGGGATTGCTTCGGTTTCATCGGCCCCAACGGCGCCGGCAAGACCACGACGATCAAGATCCTGGCCACGCTCCTGCAGCCGACGTGGGGCGAAGCCCGCGTCTGCAACTACGTCGTCGGCTACCAATCACGCCAGATCCGCCCGCTGATGGGGTACGTACCGGACTACTTCGGGGCATATGAGGACATGGTTGTCCAGGAATACCTGGA
>JBGTBZ010000151.1:0-3123 GCA_041749155.1 Phycisphaerae bacterium | reverse complement strand
GTTGCGATTGCAGCGGGAACGTGCCGGTGTTGTTGTCGTCCTCGCCATGCAGCAGCAGAATCGGCTCGTCGATCTTGTCGGCGTGCATGAACGGCGACAGGTTGAAGTAGACCTCTGGCGCCTCCCAGAACGTCCGCTCCTCGCTCTGACAGCCGAACGGCGTCAGCGTTCGGTTGTAGGCGCCACTGCGGGCGATGCCCGCCTTGAACAGGTCGCAGTGCGCCAGCAGGTTCGCCGTCATGAACGCGCCGTAGGAGTGCCCGCCGACCCCCACGCGCTCCGGGTCCGCCACCCCGCGCTCAGCGGCGTAGTCGATCGCGGCCTTGGCGCTGGCCACGATCTGGTCGATGAACGTGTCGTTCACCCTCAGGGGGTCGTCTCCCACCACCGGCATCGTCGCGCTGTCCATGATCGCGTAACCCTCCAGCAGCAGGAACAGGTGGCTGGTCCCGCCGATCGTCGTGAAGCGGTACGGCGAGCCGCTGACCTGCGAGGCCATCTCCGGGTCGTTGAACTCCCGCGGATACGCCCAGACGATCAGCGGCAGGCGCTGGCCCTCCTGGTAGTCCGGCGGAAGGTAGAGCGTCGCCGAGAGGGTCACCCCGTCGTCCCGCTTGTAGGTCACAAGCTCCTTGCGCACATCCCGTAGCTGGGGCGCGGGATGCTCAAAATCCGTCACCCGTCGCCGGCCGTCGGCGCCGGCGGCCAGGTCGATCATGAAGTAGTTCGGCGGCTCAATGGGGGTCTCGTGACGCGTCAGGAGCGTCAGATTGTCACCTCCCGCGCCGTCCAGGATGGCCTCGAACGACTCGTACCGCTCGCCGTCGTTCTGCCAGAGGCGCTGGGTCTTGAGGCTGGCAAGGCTCATGCGGTCCAGGAACGGCCGGTCCCCCTCCGGCGACGCCCCGCCGCCGTCGAGGAAGATGAACTGCTCGCCCGCGATCGTTTCGACGTCCACGACGTTCCGGCCCGCCTCGTTGCGCGTCGAAACGGGTCTGCCAGGGTCGCCGTAGCGGTCCTGCGTACTCCGATCCCACACCAACCGCGGCTGGTTGCCGCCGTTGGCGTCCGCGGACGGGCGGTCAGCATCGCTGGCGTTCTGGATCGCCACGGGCTGGCTGAGGTCCACCAGCCAGGTCCGGCTCCAGCGGCGGTCGCGGTCAAACTCGCTCACGAAGGCCCGCCGCTGTTCTTCCAGCCAGTTGATGCCCGCGAAACGGTGTTGCGTGCGCCAAAGCTCCTCCGGGGAGCCGTCAAACGGCGCCTCCAGAGCCATGATCTTGTCCCGGTGCGTCACGTCCTTGTTCCGCGGATTGCCATCGTCAAGCGCCTCCGCCCAAAGGATGCGGTCGACGCCCGCAGTGTCCTCCCACTGGTGGCTCCGCGGGCCAGTCGGCACGCCGCCGATGGGCGTCTCATCGCGCAGGGGGAGCTTGGCAAGTTCGACGGAACGCCCTGTTTCCAGGTCAAGGATGTCGATTTCCTCCGGGAAGGATCCCCGCGTGACCATGTACGAGTACGGCCGGACCGTCCGGCTGACCATCAGGTACCGCCCCGTCGGCGAAGCGGTGATCCCGGAATAGACGCCGGCTTCGCCCAGGGGCTTCTGGGTCCGGCTTTCGACGTCGATCAGGACGGGTTGGCTGGTGAAGTAGTAGTCAAAGAGGGCCTCGTCATGCGCATTTTCCAGCAGGTCCTGGTACGTCCGCACGGGCGCGGTGCGACCGGCACTCTCCTGGATCACCGGGCCCGCCGGCACGTTCGTTTCCACCGGCGGCTCGCCGCGACCATCGGGAATCAGGAACACCATCAGTTGCCGGCCGTCGGGCATCCAGTTGAATCCGCCGGAGATCAGCGTGTTGAGGTTGCGGTCTGTGAGCTTTCGCACCTCGCCGCTGGCGGCTTGGCCCAGCCAGAGCTCCGAGCCATCCTCGTAGCTCAGGACATAGGCGAAGCGCTCGCCGTCGGTGGACCACTGAGCGCCCTGCACGCGCGCACCTTCAGGCAGGTCGATGTCCGTCTCCTCGCCGCTGGCCACATCCTTGATCGTCAGCCCGATGATCGTCCCGGCACCGTGCGGGCCGTTGGTGTTCGGGTTGATCCGGCTACCCGCAAGCCGCAGCATCGGCTCGGCCAGGTCCGCGATCGTCGGCATCGCCTGCCGCCGCTGGAGCAGCATGTGCGTGCGGGTCGGGTTCAGCGAGACCGAGGGCAGCGGCTCTGCCTTCAGGATCCGCACGATGTCATCCGACGGCTGGCGGTAGCCGTCCTGGGCAACTGCGGCCCCACAGAGCACCGATGGAAGAAGGCCTGTCACCAGGAACAGGGCAGCCGAGCGAGCGAACGCGTGTTTCATCGGGTTTCTCCAGCCGTTGGGGATCGGCCATGGGCCGGTTCGTCATTCTGGTTTCGCTATTCGTACTTCCGCGGCCCCGCCGCGGCCCTACCCGCCCATATCCATCTTGATCACCCCGCGCTGCCGCTTAACGGCGATGACCCGCTGCTTGAGGCTCTCGTACAGCGGCCGCGGATTCTGGAGGCTCTTGAGCTCCAGGTGCGGCGTAGAGCGGTCATCCGAATCGATGTGGATCGAGCCGACGCCGAAAATCTTGTCCAGAACCCCCTGGCGCATCCGGATGTCGTCCACGTGCCACAGCTCCAGCGTATCGATGTTCGTCGTGATCAGCCCGAACTCGTAATCGATCCGGTAGTTGGTGATCTTGTACCGGTGCCGCTTCACCCACAGGGCGGGGAAGAAGACCAAGCCGATCCCCACCACCACGAACAACCACGCCCACAACGGCGCGCCCGTCTCGCTGTACATCTGCCAGAGCACCGGCACCGCCGCCAGCACCAGGCCGATCGCCAGCCAGGTCAACACCAGGCCCAGTTCCCCGCGAAGCAGCGGGCTGCCCTCGTAGTAAATGATCTCCTCATCCTCCGCCGGCGTGTGTGGACCCCCGCGGCCCTCGAGGATGTCGGTTGGATGCGGCCGCTCCTGCGCACTGGCGTTGCCCTGGGTCATGCCCCACACGATAACGCGCCGCTCCCCGCACGTGAAACGGCCGCCTCCGGCCCCTTTCCCGCCAGCAGGACGCCCATCTGCACCAGCGGCGGAGCGGC
>JBGTBZ010000150.1:0-3157 GCA_041749155.1 Phycisphaerae bacterium | reverse complement strand
GGTCAAGCACCCGGGAATCCACCGGCAATCCCGGATCGTGCCGTGATGTTGCGTGCCCAGGCTTGCAGCGATAAGTTTACTCCGGTGGCAAGGATGCCACGGTCTCCAACCGGACGGACCCTGTGATCAACTTCCAATGCGAAACCAGAACCGCTGTTGCATGCCTCGCATGCCTTCTGCTCGGCGGATGTGCCGCGGATCGCCCTCGCCTGGCTGACAACGAGGCTGTTTGCTTCCACGGGGATCGAGATCTGCAGAGCAAGCTGGTCCCCGTCGCTGAGCGGCCGGGATACGAGGAATCTACCGCCGGGGCACATTCGGCCATCAATGAGGGCGGGACGGCCAGCCCGGCTGCAGGCGATGCTCCACCGGCCGGCATGCAGGCACTCATTTCTGACCTTCAGGCAGAATTGGCCGCTCGTGATGCGGCGGCGGCCGCAATCGTGCCCCTGCCATCGCTCAGCCTGCCTGCCATTGCTCTATGCACGTCGGTAACGGGATTTGGCACATACGAGCCGCTTGCGCCTTCCTTTGTTGCCGGAAAGCGGCACAAGGCGATCCTGTATGTTGAGGTGGACGACTTCCGGACTGAAATGTCCGCCGACGGATGGTGGGAAACCCGGCTGTACTTTGAGGCGACCCTTCTGGACTCCAGCGGCCGTCCGGTTCTCGAAATCCCATCCACCAACCTCGTGGACCGCTGCCGCCAACGCCGGCGGGATTTCTTTATCTCCTGCGACTTCACCCTGCCCGGCGGGGCGAAGGCGGGCCAGTACGTATTGGAAGTTCGCGTACGTGACGAACTGTCGGGGTTGATTGCCAAGCGGCGGCTCGAGATCAGCCGCGATGACGGGGTTTGAAGCGGTTCGTCGCCGCTCCTATCGAACCAGCCGCGGCTTGCCGGCGCTGGTGGCGCTCAAAGACTTGTCGTGGTGGAGCTCGCTGCCGCTGTTGATCAGGACTGATCGCCCGACCGCGGTGCCGTAAAGCTCGGACCCGCTGTTGATCAGAACGGCGCCGCCGGGCGCATAGATCTCGGCGGCAAGGCTGGAGTTACTGTTGACGCTGATGGTGGCGCTGCCAAGCCCCACGATCCTGAGTTGCGACGGGTCCTGGCCGCCCCCGGTCGAAATGCTGTTCACCTCGAACTTCGAGGTGACATAGATGTTGACCTGGCCTTGGATGACCAGCTTCGCGCCGGAGTTGATGACAAGGTCGGAGTAGCGGTAGTTGCCCGCGTGAAGGACCAGGGCCCCTTTATCCTGGGTGTGGGACCCCTTGTTGACGTAAGAGGGCGGCAGAGTGGCGGGCGGGAAGGTTATCGCGGATGTCAGAAGTTGTCGCTCTCCCGGCGGCACAATCGCGCCGGAGCCCGCGGTGACGCTCGCGCCCGGCCGATGCCACAGGTCGCCGTAGACATAGGACCCCGAGGTGACCTCGAGGTAGCCGTTGCTGGCGATGCTCGCGCCGCCCCCCCTGGTACTGGAATACGAGCCCGCGCTGGAGTCATAAGCGTCGACGACGCTATTGCCATTAACCCGCACGAAGTCGATGCCCGCCACGCCGAAGCTGCTCGCCTCCGACCCGAGCCCTATGGCCGAGGCGGACACGCTCATCTCTTGCATTCCGATCAGGGAGCCCAGCGTCAGGGGGATGGTCGCGCGGGCGGTCACGCGAACGGCATTAGGAGACACCACCGTGGCGGAGAATGTGCGGCTGGCGTCATCCCACTGACCAAACTCGATGTCTTCGTCGCTGAGGGAAATTGCCTGCCCGTGGGCCAGGTTCTCCGCCGCCGCCTCGCGGGCACGGGAACGTGCTGCCGAGTCGATCGTGCCAGTGACGGCATACAAGGCCGCGGCATCGGCGGCGGCCTGAAGTTCGCCTTTAACCAACTGCACACGCCCCCACTCCACGGCCAGCAGGGCCACCGACATCAGGGCAACCGCGAGGATGGGCACGAGGACCAGCAGTGATCCTCTGCGCCGACAGGCAGGATGGATGGGTTGGGGCAAGGATTTCATGACCGCAGAATCCTTCATCTGACCAGGCTGCTGCGTGCACCGCCCCGCGGAGACTCGTCGTGGTGAATGTCGGTGGTGCCGCTCATCTGCATCGACTTTCCGACGGCTGAGCCGAAGAAGTCGAACGTGCCGGTGATCGTCACGGGTGACTTTGGAGCGTAGATGTGGCCGTAGTAGTTGCTGGTGCCCGAGAGCAAAACCGGTCCGCTGCCGAGCACCCGTATTTCCAGGTCAGCCGGTGCGCCGGTGCTCACGGTGGCCCCGCCAGTCATCTGCACAATGCCGGTCACGAAGATCTGCACCGGACCCTGCGCATGAAGGCGGGCTACACCCGCCAGACTCAGATCGCGCACGAGGTACTTGCCTGGCGGCAGGCTGATCGTGCCGGCGCCGGCGAGGCTGAGGTTTCCCCCACTCAGAAGGTGAGAGATAGGGCCGTTGTCGTAGCCGGCGTACTCGCTCGCATGGACATCCTGCCACTCGATTGCGCGCACGAGCGACTGCCGCAGGCCGGCTACGCTGCCTCCCGTGGCTGTCTGGCCGGGACCGGGTCGTACGTCGCCCCCGATGCGCACGTTTCCGGTGATGGTGATTGGGCCGTTGCTCATGACTTTGGCGTTGTCGCGCCGGCCTGAGCCGTACGAGCCGTCAGCGGCCACGTAGCTGTCGATTCGCACCACCCCTTCGATCCGTACGTAGTCAATGCCGACGAACCCCGAATGCAGCGATTCTCTGAAGGCGATCGCCTCCGCCTTCAGATCCATGCCCTCTGACCCCAGCACCTGGCCGATGAGCAGCTTGACCCCTTCTCCGCGGGAGGAACTGCGGCGCGCCACGACCCTGACGGCATCGGCGAGCCAGGGATCGCCGGTGCGCTCCTGAAACGTGCCGGTGGTGGAGTCCCAGTTTCCGTAAGTGACGTCCTGCGACGAAACCAGCGTCACCGGCTTGCCCAGAACCCGGTTCTCGGCCGCGGCGCCAAGCGCAAGCTCGCTCGGGTCGCTGCCTCGTGTCCCCAGAGCACTGGCCGCGGCCATCGCCGCCGCGTCGGCCGCCGTCTGGAGCTCTGCCTGGGCCACTTGGATCCGCCCCCATTCGACCACCAGCAGCGAAACCGCCAGCAGCGCGACGAT
>JBGTBZ010000149.1:0-2113 GCA_041749155.1 Phycisphaerae bacterium | reverse complement strand
GCCGTCCCGAAAACGGGGCGGCTCGGTCGTTTCACGCCGCGCGCCGCTCCCCCAGGCGCGCGATCAGGCGGTCATAAAAGCTCCGCGGGATGCGCCGGCGATCCCCGGCGCGGCCGAGGGTGATCCACTTCTTGATCCCGCCGTGATAATCGCTGCCGCCGGTCTTGAGCAGGCCGTAGCGGTCCGCCAGCATCTCCAGCTCGGCGATCAGGCTTTCGCGATGATCGCTGTGGAGCACCTCGACGGCATCCAGCCCCTGGTCCGCCAGGCTCTTGAGCTCGTGGGCCACCTGCGCGAAGTTCGTCTTGCGCCACTGCATCGGGTGCGCCGCGGAGACAAGCCCGCCGGCGGCGTGGATCGCCTTGATCGCTTCCGCCGGGGTCGGCTCGTAGCGGTCGAAGCGGAAGCGGCCGGCGTTGTTCAGGTAGTGGCGGAAGGCGGCCTGCGGGTGGGGGACGTATCCCTTGAGCGCCAGCAGTTTCGCAAAGTGGGGCCGGCCGACGACGCCGGTGTTGCCGGCGACGGCGTTCAACTCCTCCTCGTCGATGCGGAGGCCGACGGCATTGAACTGCTGGATCAGAAAGCGGTTGCGCAGGATCCGGCTGGCCTGGAGGTCCGCCGTCATCCGGCGAAGGGCGGGGTGATGCGCGTCGAAGCCGTAGCCCAGCAGGTGCATAACGCCCGGCCGCGGGTGGCTGGCGCTGACCTCGATACCCGCGAGGAAATCGATCCCCACCCGCCGCGCCTCGGCGGCGGCTTCTGCCAGGCCGGCGGTCGTGTCATGGTCCGTGAGGGCGATGGCGGAAAGGCCGGCCTGCTTCGCCTTGCGCACGAGCTCCGCGGGCGTGTCGGTGCCGTCGGAGGCGAGGGAGTGGGCGTGGAGGTCAATGAACACTGTCATGTAGTACGTCGTTCGGCGCGAGCCGTTCAGCCCCCGCTCACGGGCTGAGCCACCAGTAAACCAGCATCGCAGGAGGCACGATCAGACGCAATAGTACATCCGTCGGCGACGGAGGGCATCGAGCGCTGGTCGCGCTAGCTCGCGACCTGCGCCGGAGACAACGAAGCGGCGCTGCTCCGGGTCGACGATCTCGATGTACCCGCTTGCAACGAGCTTTGTCACAACTTCTTTATCGGCTGCGGAGAGCCCTACATGGATACCGACAGTTCGCCAGCTAAAATGCTGACGTACGAGAGCGACGGACTTGACTGCCCGTCGATCGCATAGGCCTCGAGCCAAAATCGGCGTTCCTTGGACGGGCTTTGGCCAAGCGCCGGTTGCGGTCGGACTATCACGTAGCCGCTTCAGCCGCGCCGCAAAAGGCGACTGCGGCTCCTCACGCCGCTACGACCTCATACACCGTCCCATGTCGCTTCAGCCAATCGACATCGCCGCTGCGGGCGCGGGCCTCACGAGTCTCGTCCTGCGGATTCGCTTGCCGGGAATCTTCATGGCCGAAACTCATGCCGCCTCGACCGAGCCCGCCTCACCGAAGATCTGGCTGACACCCTCGTTATCGAAGATCACCGGTTCCCCTGCGGCACTGACATAAACTGCAACTCCGCCGCGAACCACCAGCGCCTCGGGATGATCGACTCGGATGCGATCGCCGCTCACCAGTTCCACCACGTATGGCTTGAATGGCGTCCGGCGCCGGAAGGCCCGCAACGTCGTCTGAAAGTGCTCTGCGATCATCGTCCAAAGCATATCCGGCTCGACTTGTCCGAGCCAGCATGTGGATTCCGGGTCTCCGCTCGCGCGATCGCGCATCAGCCCTCGAACTGGAGACTGGGGGCGAACCTGATTACCCTGCGAACGGACGGCGTTCACGGATGATCAAGTACATCGGCTCAAAGCGCCTCCTTGCCCCCCTGATCGTCGAGATTGTCGGGCGGGCGCTGCCGGGAGGCGGGCGGGTGCTGGATCTCTTCAGCGGCACCGCCCGCGTCGGGCATGCGCTGAAGGCGGCGGGGCATGCGGTACTGGCCAATGACCACAACCGCTACGCCGCCGCGCTGGCCCGCTGTTACGTGCAGGCGGATCGCGAGGATGTGGCCGAGGCGGCGGGGCGGCTGATCGCGGAGTTCAGCCGCCTGCCGGGTCGCGAGGGGT